>JAVZIQ010000020.1:0-10786 GCA_038871175.1 Bathyarchaeia archaeon
GAAGAGGAAATTCAAAAATTCTTTTCCTCCTCAAAAATCGTAGTATTACCCTACCTTTCTGATAATCCGAAAAGTGGCGGTCATAGCGGAGTTTTGTCGCTAGCGTTTAGTTTTTGTAAACCAGTCATAGTTTCAAATTTAGAGAAGTTTTTGGAATTAGTAGATGATGGTAAAGAAGGATATATCGTGCCTCAGAGAGACTCAAAAGCATTGGCAGATGCCATGGTAAAGATATTGCGGAATAAAGAACTTAGGGCGGATATGAGGATAAACGTGCTTAAAAAGGCACAAAAACTGCAATGGGAGAATATGGCAAAACTACACGTTAAAATTTATGAGGAAACATTAAATGAATGGAGACAAAGAATTTAGATTTAATATCATAAATATCATCTTAGGGGTTCAGCTTGCGTTCTTAGGTTTAATTATGCTAAATATACTTGGTCCTTTTTCTTTGGACTCTTTACAAGAAATTAAAGCAATTTTAATTTTTCCATGGTTATTGTTTGTTCCAGGTTTTCTCATCTTGAAGGCCTTAGATGTACGTACAAATCTGACTAAAACTTTTCTTTTGTCATTAGGAGCAAGCTTATCAACTCTCATAATTTCCGGTATGTTTGGAAATTTTATACTTGGTTTTCTAGGAGTTGAAAAGCCTATATCCAAAATACCTATTGCCCTTCTTTTTAGTATAACGGTTTTAGTCTTAGCAGTGGTCTGCAGGCTAAAACATAGAAATTGCTACTTTATTCTGCCATATTTTCGCAGATCCCTCCCTCCGCTAGAGGTTCTTTTTTCCATGCTTCTTCCCACTTCTGCCTTGTTAGGTGTATCTATCTATTTACTGAATGGGAACAACCTTTTGATCCTAATTCTATTAGCAATAATAAGCCTGATCCCTCTATTGGTCCAATTAAATAAACTTAGGGAAAAATTCTACCCCTCTCTTATATTTTTTACATCTATCTCGCTGGCAATACATAGCGAACTTTTATACATGAAGTCTTTGGGTGAGAGTGCAATTGCAGGCGTAGTAGAAACAGTAGGTATTTGGGTTCCGTCATTCTCATATACTCATAATTCTTTACTTCCTACCGCACTTCTCCATCCTATGCTTTCTGTTTTGTCAGACATGGATATCGTTCAAGAAGTAAAAATTACCGAGATTATTACTTTTTCTTTTATTCCAATAGTATTATACGAAATTCACGCGATATTTCTTGAAAAGAAAATCTGCTTACTTTCTTCCTTTTTATTTGTTTTCTCTCCGTTGCTTTACGCTGGAGGGATCATTGGAACCACAAGAACTGGGTTTTCAATTTTATTTTTAGGTCTATTTGTGCTTACGATTTTTTCTGAAGAAATAACAAATGTTGCAAGAAGGATTTTATACTTATTATTTATTTTTTCGATCGCCACAAGCCATTATGGAACATCTTACATTTTTATGTTCATTTTAATTGCTATTGGATTGGCAGAGGGTTTCCTTGTCGATAAGGATAAAAGAATTGTGAGAACAGACCTCATTGCGTTATATATCGTTTTCTCTTTTTTCTGGTACATTTACACATCTGGTTCATCTCTTTTGGACTGGGGCGTAACTTTTGCCAAGCATTTGGTTACTTCAATTTTTGAGGTGGAGCGATCTGAAGTAATGATATCTCTTGCGAAACAAGCTCCATCGCTTTCACTAGCGTTTCTGAAATATTTTATTATAATTGTAACATTTCTGACGGTCATTGGCACGTTAAGTTTTATTCGCGAGTATATGAAGCATGGTAGCATATTGCATGGCAACCCCGCTCATGCTGGTACCACTTATATTTTTTTCCTTGCAGCATTTATACTTCCACTTATGATGCTGTTCCTTCCATATAGTTCTGGAGGTTTGAGGGTTTATGCTATGTCCTTATTACTTACTTCTCCCAGCTGTATAGTGGGTTTCAAAGAGCTCCTTAGGCAGTTAGGTGAAATGTTGCTGGGATCACATATTTTGCACATTAACAGAAGATATCTGACGATATTTTCCATCTTTCTATGCGTGTCCTTATCGTTTAATGCAGGTCTCGTTTCTAATTTTGTAAACTCTCTCAGTGGTAGTGTCATAGATTTTTCTCACAATTCGTTGATCGATAAACAAAAGGTTCAAGCAGGCAATAATCTTGACGCTAAAGTCAAACTATATACATTTTATCCCTCAGATTTCACAATACAAGCTGCTGAATGGTTATTTGCTACCCACAATCCATCACGGCATATATATGTTGATTACACGCTGATGCGTCCTTTTCAATTGATTAGGCGGGGTGGCGAAACCGTTTTCCCCTTACTATCTGTGAACTATGGAGGGAAAATTGTATACGAAGACATGAGACCCCCAACTCTTTGCGATTTAGGAACCATTTTGCGAAATAGTTCATCTCTTAAGGGTTACATTTTATTAGCTTACCATAACAAAGTGGAGGGGTGGATGGTTATAGAGGAAAAGGCGCAGAAATTCTTTCTAAACATGTCAAACTATAAAGGTATTTTCGAAAATATGAATAAAATTTACGATAACGATGGTGGAGTTGTTTTAGAGAAGGATACACTATGAAGCACAAATACGCTCTATTGGCTATGGAGATATGAATGATGATCCAAAAAATTAGGGAGAGTCTTCCAAAAAGTTGGAGATTGAAACTAAAATACGCTACTGGAAAATTTTCTATTTTAACTTTTATAATAAGCTTATTTTACGGTTTCTTTCTTAAGCCTTCCAATCCGTCGTATATTTATGGGAAAAAAGTGCCGAAGATTTTTGTAATCCCAGATATCTACGCAATAGACTGCGCAAGAAGCATTTTTGTCAGGGAAGATTATGAGAAATTTTATCATATTAAGAATGGGGATGTTGTAGTTGATGTTGGAGCTAATGTTGGAATGTTTACAGTTAAAGCGGCTATAAAAGCCAGCAAGGTTATTGCTATAGAACCTGAGGAAAGAAATTTGAAGCTTTTAGAGAAGAATGTACAATTGCATAATTTGAAAAACGTTGTAATAATCAAAAAGGCTCTGGGAGCAAAGAAAGAAAAGGCTATCATGTTTCGGTCTCTTCTATCTGGGACTCACCAGTTAAAGTCCGTTGAAAAAAGCCCAGAGTTCCCAGTAAATTTAATAGAAGTGGAAGTCGACACGCTTGATGATGTTGTCTCAAAATTTGCATTGGACAGAATTGATTTTCTAAAAATAGACGTTGAGGGAGCAGAATTACAAGTTCTTAAAGGTGGCGTCTTAAGTATTAAAATCACGAAAAACATTGCTATGGAGCTTGAGATGAATGGATCAGTTAAGAAGTTTCTGGAGGCAAATGGTTTTGTAGTAATTACCGAGAACAATATGCTCTACGGGAAAAGGATATTGACATGAATTTCGGGAGGATTTTGAGATTATAAATGTCTAATCCAATTAGAAGTTGCATATCATGAATCGATTTGGTCGAATATCCTCATCTAGGCTGATTTGAAAAGATAAATATTGAACTCATCTGAAAACTATTTAAGCTTCTCTTTACAAAGCTTTTAATACGTAGTTTCGTGAGTTTTCTGATGGTGAATGGGAGCTTATCAAGCCTCTTATTCCCCAGGGCTAGAATCGGTAGGCCAAATACAGACGATAGAGCGTGGTTTGTTGGAAAGAGCGTTTTATTAGCATATAGACTGCTATTACATGAGTGACCAAAACCTATTTTATTTTACAAACTAGAATAACTGGTATTGTGGCATTTTATATGAGCTTCGGATATATTTATTCGAAATATTATGATTTGCTTTACATGGACAAAGACTACGAAAGAGAATGCGAGTTTATAGAAGAAGCGTTAAGACGATATTCTCTCCTTAAGCCTGTAAAAAAGATACTGGATGTCGGCTTTGGAAGTGGTGGTCACATGATACCTTTAGCCAAAAAAGGCTACTGGATCTTTGGAATTGATAAATCAGAGTATATGGTGAGGATCGCTGAGGAAAAGATCCGTAAAAGCAAGATAAATGCGAAGCTTATTACAGCTGATGCGTCAGACTTTAAACTTGATGTGCAATTTGACGCTTGTATATCTATGTTTGCAGTTGTAAACTATATCATTCAAACCGACGATTTGATCAAAGCGTTTAGAAATATTAGGAGACATCTTAAGAAGAATGCTCTATTCATTTTTGATTTTTGGTATGGTCCCGCTGTGTTGACCACTAAGCCCTCCAGCAGGGTCAAAGTTGTTGATAGAGAGGGATTAAAAGTGATAAGAACAGTTGTGCCTGAACTGGACACATTTAACTCCATCGTAAAATCAAATTATTATCTTGTGGCAATTGTGGATGGCAAGGTTAAGGATGAAGTCAAAGAAGTACACGTTTTAAGGTATTTGTTCCCTCAAGAGCTAACCCATTACTTGGATGAGGCGGGCTTTAAGGTTTTAAAGTTCTGCGAGTTCCCATATCTGGATAAACCGCCTAGCGAAAACACTTGGAATGTTGCGACAATAGCAATCGCGCAATAATATATGTGTTAACTGTTATGGACAAAGTTAAGTTTGCTGTAATAGGAGTCGGCGGATTTGGCTTAAAAAGGATAAACTCGATTTTGCGAAGCGAATTGGCAGATTTGGCTTACATAGTAGACGCCAACAAGAACTTAGCGTTGGAGTTAAGTAAGAAGCTTGGCGTAGATTACGCCAATTTTGAAGATTTAATATCAAAAAAGGATTATGATGTTGCCGTTATATGCGTTCCGAATTTCCTTCATTGTGAGTTTGCGGTTAAGCTTCTTGAGCATAGAAGGACTGTTTGGTGCGAGAAACCGATGGCCATAAATGTGGACTTGGCGCGTAAAATGGTCTTGAAGTCCATAGAGAAAAGAGTAATGTTGAAGGTTGGCTCTAACCCGCGTCACTTTCCTAACGTGCTTAAGTCTGAAGAACTTATTAGGCAAGGCTATATTGGGAAGACGTTGTTCTTTAGGGGCTGGATTGGCAATGAAGGTTTACATCTTTTGAACAAAAGCTGGTATAGAAATAAGGAGACAGCTGGCGGTGGCACATTAATCGATAACGGCGTCCACCTTATAGATTTAGTTCGTTACCTCGCTGACGAAATAGTTAAATGTCACAGTTGCAGGCTAAACGCATTTAAACATAACCTTATTGACGTTGAAGATAATGCCGTAGCACTCTATGAGCTTTCAGCTGGTGGCTTCGCGTTCATACATTCATCTTGGACTGAAAGGTCTGGATACATGTACTTTGAGATCCACGGCAGTGATGGTTACGTTCACGTGGACTCCAGGTGGTCTAAAGCCATAATTAAATATGGTAAAAGTGTTGATGAACCAGCTTATGAAGATTATACTAAGCACCCGAAGCAATCATACGATCTGGAGTTAGAAGACTTTGTAAAAGATTACAGGGATGGGTTTCATCCGAAGCCAACAAGCTATGATGGCTATAGAGCTGTCAAAATCATTATGCAAAGCTACTCTGCGGCGGCAAGCCAAAATCCAGCCGTGACCTTTGACTCTTCAGACATCAACCTTAAAGAAAAATTCTTCCACTGCTTTAATGTAAGAGAAAAGTAAAGCTGGGAAAGTGAAGCGTAATGATGCCTTCGAGAAAAATTCCAGTAGCTGAGCCTGTTCTTTCAGGCAACGAGGAAAAATACGTAACTGAATGTATTAGAACCAACTGGATTTCATCTAAGGGAAAATTCATCGATTTGTTTGAGGAGAAATTTGCCTCATACATAGGCGTAAAGCATGCTATTGCAGTCTCTAGCGGAACAGCAGCGCTCCATTTGGCGCTAGCAGCCCTCGATATTCAATCAGGCGATGAAATAATCATGCCTACATTTACTATGATAGCCTGTGCCAACGTAGCAAAATACTTAGCCGCCAAACCAGTGCTCGTAGATTCAGATAGCTTAACTTGGAACATAGATCCTAACAAGATAGAAGAGAAAATAACAGATAAAACCAAAGCCATAATGGTTATCCACATCTATGGACATCCAGCAGACATGGATCCAATAATGAAAATAGCGAAAAGGCATGGGCTCTACGTTGTAGAAGACGCAGCGGAGGCACATGGAGCAGAGTATAAAGGGAAAAAAGTTGGAGGCATAGGAGACATAGGCTGCTTCAGCTTCTACGCAAACAAAATAATCACGACGGGTGAGGGAGGAGCACTCGTTACAAACAACGAGGAAATAGCTGTAAAGATTCGAAGATTACGCGACCAAGCATATAATGCCGATTTAAGAAAATGGCTCATTCATGATGATGTAGGCTATAACTATCGCCTAACCAATCTTCAAGCAGCAGTAGGTGTAGCCCAACTTGAAAGAATAGAAGGATTTGTGAACAGGCATCGTGAAAACGCATATTATTATAACTCACTCCTAAAGGATGTTCAAGGCATAACTTTGCCACCGGAAATGCCTTGGGCGAAAAATGTTTACTGGATGTACACGATCCTTGTAAACGAAGAGCTTTTGGGAATCACACGCGATGATTTAATGAAAAAGCTGGAAAGCTTTGGCATTGACACTAGAGCTGCCTTCCTTCCAATTCATCTACAACCACCATATAAAAACGTTTACATAAATGAAAAATACCCCATAGCTGAACTGTTAGGAAGAAGGGGGATTAACCTGCCAAGCGGCAACTCCACAACCAAGGAAGATATCGATTATATTGTTTCAGCCATAAATGATATGATGAGCAGGCGTAATTTGCAGGGTTAAGACCAGTTTTACGGTTTATTATTTTATTATGCATTTTAATTAGGATGGTTAACATGTCAGATTCACTTATAAATGTGGCTGGTAATTCTGCCAGAAGCGCTTTATCCCTTTTCTTAGGAGATTTCACTTCTACAGCCATGCTTACTATTGGCTATATACTTATTACAAGGCTTTTAGGACCTGAAGGCTATGGCTTACATTCTTTAAGTCTAGTTGCACCAACAATTCTAGCCTCACTTATAGGTTTAGGCTTAGATTCGTCAACCCTGAGGTTTTCAGCTAAATATAAAGCTGAAAAGAAATACGGAAGGGTCTTGTCGACCCTAAATTTGGTTCTAACCTTTAAGTTAATTGTTGAGATGCTCGGCTCGTTAGGTTGTTTCCTCTTCTCAGAGTTGCTTTCCATACAGCTTCTTAACAAACCTGAAATAGCACCCTATATCAGGATCATTTCGCTTGGAGTTCTTCTTCAAACGTTATTTACGTTTATGTACAATTCCTTAGTTGGCTTAGACTCGGCTGAAAAGGCTTCCGGAATAAAGGCTTTAATGTCAATAGTTAAGACATTTTCAGCTCCAATTCTCATAATTTTAGGGTTAGGCGTAACAGGCGCTATATTTGGGCATGTTATAGGATATGTTGTGGCTTACTTGGGGCACAGAACAATATCGTCTATTTTAGCGTTAGCACTTCTCGCAGCCATAACCGCCTCCATGAACTCTGTTGTAAACTATGTTAATGCCCAGTCCGAAGCCTTAGCCAATTGTCTCCAAGAATAGAAAATAGAAGCCCTTAAAAGGTGGACAAATGAAGGCAATAATAACCGGTCAGTTAAACGATGCGGGCTCGGTTGTTGAAGCTTTAAAGATTACTGTGTCCGGTGAAGTCTATCACCTTACAGCGTGCGCAACTATGCTGCTTTATAAGGGTGTCAACAACAAAGAAGGCTACAAGCCTAGATAAGCATGAAAAGTGGTGAAGAAAACCTTGAGCGGATTGTTAGAAATAGGTATAAAAACGAATGATGTGCAAGATTCTAACAGAAGATGGTTCGAAGCAGATTTGAGGTTTGAAAAATGCCTGTAGACATTGATGTCTTGAGGAGTAAAATCTCCGAGATTTACTTTACGATGAATGAATTGCTAAGGCTATCTTCTAAACCCTTCACGCAATTAAACCTTGATGAAAGATATTCCATGCGGTATAATATAGTGGTCCTTGTGGAATCAATTGTTTCCCTATGTATGCATGTCGCTACTGAGGCGTATGGCAAAACTCCAACATCATACAGGGAGGCTGTCAGATTTATTGCTGAAAGACTTAACATGCCTTTTATAAGAGAGCTTGAGTCTCTGGTTGGTCTGCGAAATCTTCTGATCCACCGCTACTGGATTGTTGAGGATGAGAAGGTCTATGAAGCGTTAAAGACTAACTTTAAGTGCGTCAAAGAACTTATAGGGAGAATAAGAGAGGTCTTCAAGGTTGAGGGTTAATTATCATCAGATTTCGATTGAAGCAGTATCCGAAAAGCTTAGGGCGGCTCTTACCGGCATGTCGGATGTTAAAATAGCTGTGCTCTTCGGCTCAGCTTTAACGAGGAACAGTGTTCGAGACTTAGATGTGGGCATTTTCATGGATGGCGAGCCTAATTTAGAGAGGGTGATTGAAATAGCCAGCACACTTGAAGATTCCACAGGTATACCTGTGGATATTGTGCCGCTCAACAAGGCTCCGCCAAAGTTGAGGTTAAAGGCCCTTTCTAAAGGAGTAAAGCTAGTAGTCAAGGATAACAATCTCTACGCCCTTTTGCTTAGCGAAGCCCTATCTGAGGCCATGGATGTGGACCTAAAGCTTAGCCCAGTAAAGCGCAGGTAAACGAGTCAAATAAAAGTTTCATGAGAAACAATCTTTGGTTCCCAAAGCTGCAATGTCAAAATATTTTCCTCCAATATTTAGGGAAAAATGGCGATTGTTAAATCCAACGTTGAGTTGAAGGGCTCTAAGGGGTTTAAGAAATGCACGCGAGAAACATTTAGCAAGCGAATATGTTAAGCCAGAAAATTCTTTTAAGAAAGCTTAGAACCCCCACTCGCAGCATTAGCCATAACCCTCTCTAGCCATATCAGCCTCTATACTGGGCGTAACCCCAGGCTTAATCGCGGCACAAGCTGCCTCAACTCTCATCAGATGGCTTCAACCAACCATGGAAATCGCGCCGTTTCTACAACCTGAACAAGCCTTAAAAGCGACGGCATTAACATTGGCGTCGGCAGTTTTAGGCTTAACGGTTCCAGCCTATAAAGCATCCGCCTAGGCTGCATGGAGCAGCCGCTTTAAACCTCAACCATCACATCCTTCAATTGCCCCAAACCTTTTCCAATAGTGACCTCAACTTCTACGTCAAATCCGATGATGTCGTGGCCACCAGAATTGCCGATTTGCTTCCACTCTAAGTCAATTGTTTTAACATGGATGAATTTGCGCCAGAATTTGCTCTGAGCTATTACATCGTTGATATGTTTTTCCCACCAAGGGAGAAAACCATTTTCATGATGATTGTACTTTAGCTCTGTTGGAACCTTATTTGGATCAACTGTAATCGTGCCATTTATATGCAACACGTTCCCGTTAACGCTGGCTTGTTCAATGTTGACGCTTACAATGTATGGATAAGCCATTAAAGCAAACCTAATCAGTATCGGTATCAGAACCCAGAATAAGTGGAGAAGCTCCTTCCCCTTCATCTTCATCCCCTCCTCCCATATTTTATAAGGCAGCCAACATTAAATTTTCCAGTCAAACCGTATAAAATTTTTGAAGTTCAAAAAGGCACAAACGATTGGTATGTGGACAACCGCTCTAAACCTAGCCTCCCCACGATTATCCACTTTCAATGGTCCAAAACTTTAGCACCCTTCAGGAATAGTCAATTCGAAAACAATGGGGATTTGGGTTTAATCTACTGGTTAAATTTTGGGATAAACCTTTAGAAAAGGGATAATTCATTTTTTTGGGCAAAATTTAAATTTGTGGGTTAAACCAATAATCTGGGGAATATCTTGGCTGTAGTTAAGGTTGATGAAAGAGGCAGAATGACCGTTCCTAAAGAGTTAGGAATCAGAGAAACTAAAGCCATAATAATACCCGCCGGCTCCTTCTTCGTTGCAATTCCCCTTCCGAAAACACCTCATGAAAAGGCAAAGGAATGGTTAACCACTTCAAAATCCAGAAGGGAACTGAAAACTTTGGCGGAAAAAGCAGCTGGAGAAGACGCTGTCAAAAGGGCAAAAAGGAGAAAACAGCTTTGATGATTGAAACCGACATTTTATACGCCTACATCAAAAAAGACGACTGGCTAAAGCCCACAGCAAACCATGTTATTTCAAGAATTACAAATGGAGAACTCGGCACAGTTTACGCTTCAAGAGAAAGCCTCCACGAAATATATTACGTTTCAAAAGAAGAAGGCGTTTCAGTAGACGAACTTATAGCCAGAACAGCTGCCCTAACCGCCATAAAAAACCTAACCTTTCTAGAAACTACCTACGAAATAGACCTCTTAGCCCTAACACTAATAAGGCAGTATAAAATCAACTCAATATTCGATGCTTATTACGCTGCAACAGCCCTAAACCAAATTCCAGATCACACAATACTCTCAACAGACCCAGTTTTCGACACAATACCAGGAATAAAAAGAATAGATCTCCGCGAAACAAAATAACAGAAAGCTTCAAACCTTGACAAAACCAAAAACCACAGGCTTAACATGCACACATTGCCAAGGGAATAAACTCATATATGCCATTAACCTTTTACTACTTTTGTGTTGACTCATGGCTATGCGCAAGTTTACCGTCATTTTAGAAGCTGCGGAGGAGGGCGGCTTCATAGTTAAATGCCTTGAGCTTCCCGTGGCCACCCAAGGTGAAACAAGAGAGGAAGCTATGGAAAACATTAAAGAAGCCATAGAAGGCTACTTGGAGGTTAAAGCAGAGCTTATGCGCGGTAAAGTC
>JAVZIQ010000020.1:10796-27784 GCA_038871175.1 Bathyarchaeia archaeon
GTTGTCGAAGCTCCCTCTACTCTCCTAGCGTAAACTTGTCAAAGTCTTAGTTAAAGCCGGCTTCAAACCTTCAAGACAAAAAGGAAGTCACATTATCCTCGTAAAAGACGAGTACATCGTTCCAATCCCGAAACATAAAGAAATCAAAAGAGGTTTGCTGCTGGAAATAATAGCGGAAGCAGGAATGACCAAAGAAGAGTTCCTAAAGATCCTCGAAGAATTGTGATTTCGCGCCTGCGACCAAGTTAAGGCTAGTGTTAACTATACTTAAACGAAGCGATGATTAAAGGACGTTAGGCTAAAACATTTCCGTTTCTTAATGGCTTTAAGCTTCGAGCAAAGCTTGCGCGCCTAAACCAAATTCCAGACCACACAATACTCTCAACAGACCCAGTTTTCGAAACAATACCAGGAATAAAAAGAATAGACCCCCGCGAATTAGAATAAGCCAGCAATTTTAGCGCGTGCGCTTGACATATTGGTAAAGTATAATTTACCTAAATCTAAATTTTAGGTGCAGCGATTTATTTTTCAATTACTCAAAAGCTTGTTCTAAACGCTCTTTTAAACGAACGCCGTGCTTCTCATATGTAAGTCCAATAAACTTGTACTCTATTCTGCTTTCGTTGACGATCTGCCTTATGATTTTCAGTAGTTTCCTCTCCTGGTCATATTTTTCTAGCAGCTGTTTAAGCAAATCAATTTTCAAATCGACAAAGGCGAGAATTGAGATTATGTCCACCCTGTCTTTTACACCCTTTTCCGAGCGCCACCTCTGCTGTGCAGCTTGAGCCTTTAAAATTAGAAGAACCTCTGGAAACGCCACTTTAAAGCCTTCAATTATCGAGTAAAGCTTCTCTTCATAAACGACAGAGCATGGAAGTATAAGGTTGCACATGAACGGAGTGTAAATGTAAACCTCGACGTCCCCTATAATTGCTTCAAACTTCCGCAGGCGAATATTCCTTTTCAATACAAAATTTCTCCGCTGCAGTTCAAATTGAAGTTTGAAAAAATTCTCCCCATCAATGTACATGTCTATGTCCCTGCTTTTCAGCTTTCTTGCCCAGAAATAAACTCCCCAGCCGCCTATCAAAATAAAATCCGCAAGGTTCTTTAAATCCGCAAGAACCCTCCAAGACTCCTCAATAAACTCCTCCCGCCACACACCGCTCACCACAGGCTTAAAATCGGATAATCTCTAACCATATCCCTCAAATATGGGGAAGCCGCAGGCCCACCAATAGAGTATATATCCACATAAATCTGCGGTATACAAACCAGACCCTTCTGCGAAGTTCTAAAGAGATGCTCGTCATCCACATGCAAGGCAAAAACATTCGGGTTCGTCTTACGCGCCTTTCCCTTCACATGGCTGAACCAAAAATCAAACTCATCCCTGTTGGAAACATAAAACCACAGCTGATCATACTCGGCTGGTCTTCGCCCTGAAACCAGCGCCCACGCAGAGAACCCGCTCAACAACACACTCTGAGGAAGACTTTTTTCAACTTCATCGATATGGTCCACTCTAAAGCATTGCCAAACGTCACGCTTAATATTACGCTCAGTAGCCCACAGATTCAAAAGCCTAGCAGGAGATAGAATCCTGACGCCTCTGCGGGTTGCCTCAACAGCCATAGCTTCCTCAAGCTTCTTAACCGTTTTATTAACCAGACCTATGGATAAACCGCACGCCAAAGCAACATCCACTTGCCTTACTGAGGAAACACCTCTAAAAGTGCAGATAAGCAACTCTCGGTATATCCTCTCAAACTTCCACATGTTGAATCTGTCTAGTTTCACTTTTACAAAAAACAAATATTTAAATATTTCACTAAATAGTGAAACTCAATTTGCGCAGACAACAACACAAACGATTTCACACGGTTAAAGTGCAATGTAAATTAGGCCAAAAGGTTATTTGCCTTATTGCCATATGTCCCTCAGGCAACTGCCATGATCCGAGTTAAGGTTGATGAGAGGCTTGAGCGTAAGTTTAGGGAGTTAGCCAAGCAGAAGTTTGGTTCCGGCAAGGGTGCCCTCAGCAGGGCAGCTGAAGAGGCCATGCTATTGTGGATGGCAACCGCGGAAGAGGGGAAAATAGCCTTCAAGGAAAATCCTGTGGAAGCCATAGACAGCTTGCTCTCCGACGTTGAAATCGACGCTTTGGAGCTTCAGCATAAAATTAGGGACCTTTGGCTGGTGAAGAAGAATGCAAGAGGCTTCTATACCAGTTCAAGAATGGAAAAGCAGATGGCATTGTAACAGATTCCACAATCTACTCAATAATGGTTTTGATGGGTAGGCTTAAGAAGTTTGAACCGCGCAAAACCTTCCTTTCAAGCCTCACAGCTTACAAGGCACTATACATTTACACAACATCATTAACCGAAAAAGTTAAGGCAGCCGAAACAGCCTTAAAAAACAATCTAGACATAGATGACGCAATACAATATGTAGCTGCCCTTTCCACAAACGCCGAAGCAATAATATCCTTCGACAAACATCTGGACAAATTGAAACTCACGCGAAAAGAACCAAACCAAATAACCAGTTAAATTCAAAACCCGCGTTATATGCCTCAAACAACCCGCACTTTACCATTTCAGAACCAGTAATTTACGCTGAAAGTAAACCCACATAAGTATCACTTTTGTTTAGGTATTAATAGTGAGCCACATCCCACAACAAATCCCAGACCACACAACTCTCTCAACAGACACAATATCAGAAATAAAAAGAATAGACCCCTGCGAAACAAAATAAGCAAGTGAAGCATGCTCAAAATGATCACAGAATGTGTTTAAAAATGGCATGCCCATGCTAAGGGAGAAGCTCCTACTAAGAAAGCGTGGAACAACCTCAACAATTCTAGCCTTAGCACTTCTTGCAGCCATAATCGCCTCAATGAACTCTGTTGTAAACTATTTTAACGCCCAATCCGAAGCCCTAGCAGGCCTAGTGCAAATAGGCGAAACCTACCTAATCATAAACAACAGCGCAACCGCCCCAACAAACAGCAAAATAGAAATGGAAACAGCCAAACACCTATCCGAAATCGCCGAAGTCAACCAGGCTTTCCCACAAAAACTCTTAACCGCCCACCTAAAAACAGATACGGCCAACCTAACAGTAACAGTTAGGGCTGTGGAAACCGTTGAAAAATATCTAAAATTCTATAAAGCCAGCCTAAACGGAACCCACGCCAAAAAAAGCCATGAAGCCAACATAGGCGAATTATTAGCCAGAACCGCAAACGTAACCATAAACACAACACTAACCCTTACAACAGCAGAAAAAACCCTTAACCTCACAGCCGTCGGCATCCACCGAACTCAATCCCAGCTGGACAGCGAAATCCTAACCTCACTAACCGCCACAAACAGCCTATCAGCGGCAGAGGCTGAACTCTCAATAATCGAGTTCACACTTAAAACTGGCGTAAACAGAACAGAGGCCCTAACACGTTTGGCTGAAAGGCTTCCAGCCTCCGTCAAAATCGTTAAGGTTCAACAGCCAACCGCCTTCATGCAAAACGTTAACACGCAAACCCTTGCCTTTCTAAACCTCTGGAGCCTAGCCGCATACGCCGTTATAGCAGCAGCCTCCTACACAATAACAGCCCGTTTAACAGCAGAATCCGCCTACGAACTAGCCATGCTTAAAGCTTTAGGCGCCAGTAAAAGGCAAATCCTAACCCTAATAATAGGCTACATAGCCCTAACAGCCACACTAGCCTCCATACTTGGCGTGGCCCTAGGCTTAACAGCGGCACAAGCTGCCTCAACACTACTCAGATGGCTTCAACCAACCATGGAAATCGCACCATTTCTACAACCTGAACAAGCATTAAAGGCTATGGCATTAACCTTAACTTCAGCAGTTTTAGGCTCTATAATTCCAGCCTATAAAGCTTCGCGCCTAGGCTACGTGGAACAGCCGCTCTAACGCATATTTGCATATCTTTTAAAAGCGTTTAAATTAATAAGACACCAAACAAATAATTAAAGTATGTATAAAGGGAAAATACTTATAAGGTTTAACAGAAAAACATCAATGCGGTAAAGCCTATGGTCAAGACAACCATAGAAGTTGACGACGACCTATGGAGGCGATTCAGCATCCTCGTACTCCAAGAGAAAGGTGAAAGAAAGAAGAACCAAATGATAGCTAAGCTAATAAAGGATTATGTTGAACGCAGCGGCTTCACCGATGACCCACAGCAACTAAAATACATCTTACAAGTCGAGGAGGAACGTGAAGCCTTCCAGAAGGTCCGAGACAAACTTGTCCAGGATCCCAGCTACAGAGGGAAATACGTGGCTTTCTTTCAGGGAGCCCTCGTAGGATGCGAAGACGACAAGGGAAAACTAGCCAAAAGCGTCTACGAAAAATATGGTTACGTTCCAATCTACATCGGCAGGGTGACCACTAGGGAAAGACATGTAGAAGTTCCCTCACCCGAGTTGACCCAGCCATGAAGTACAGCTTCAACTACAACCCTCCAGCTCCATGTTTAAATGTTAAATTCATCAATCCCACCTCAACGCATTCAATAGAACTCGAGGCCAAACTAGACACTGGCGCAGACATAACAGTGCTTCCACAACATGCAATAAGCGAACTTAGACTCATCCCCGCAGGCCGCCTATCCGTTTCATCCTTCGACGGAAGAGAGGAAAGAAAATATACGTACTTTGTAAATCTCCAAATTAACAACTTCAAATTCCCCATGATCGAAGCCATAAGCGCCAAACGCCGAGACGCACTCCTCGGCCGCGACATCCTCAACCTACTAAAGACAATACTTGACGGCAAAACTTTAAACTTTGAAATCCTTGACCCATAAAGCTACATATCTCCACACACGCTTGGAAAACTGGCCGAAATGCTTACCAGAAGCAACACTAAAGCCAAACTCCTATCCGAAAACGCTGAAATCAGCCAGGCTACCCCAAAACACTTAACCGCCCCACCTTAAAAAAGACAAATCCAAACCAAAAGTTAGAACTGTGGAAACCATTGAAAAATAACCTTGACGACCTAATTAAAGAGTTAGGCTGAAACATTTTGTTTCAAGTAACGGTTAACCCATATTTGCTTTCAAGTGCACTCATCAGCTGCCATGGCTTAACGTGCACAAATTGCCTAAATTAAAGTTCCTCTTCAACCCAGCTATCCCCGTTCATGTGCCAGATTATGAGAATATTTGCAAAGGAATGTTTTACGCGAAAACAAGGTTTGAAAAGTTTAAATGAGGTTTATGAAAATCTTATTTAGCGCCCTTTCTTCTTATAAGATTTAGGTGTTAAACTTGGGCGTAACTGTCTCTAAAAGTCAGCTTAAGCAGGTGCTGAACAAACTGGACAGTGTCAGGCTAGAACTTTTAAGGCTTAGAGCCATGCTCCTCCCAGAAGAAGAGCTGAGTGAAAAAGAAAAGAAAGAACTTGAGAAGGCTCGAAGGGAAATAGCGGAAGGCTCAGGCGTAAACCTTAACGAGCTAATTAAAGAGTTAGGCTGAAACATTTTTGTTTCAAGTAATCATCTCTCAAAAAGCCAGAAAGTCTATTAAAAACATCCCTGAGCATTACAAACATAGGATCATTCAACTACTCTTAATTTTTCGTGAAAACCCAGTCCCAGCCGAACACTACGACATCAAAAAGCTCAAAGGAATAGCAGATACTTACAGAGCTAGAATTGGCGACGTTCGAGTAATCTATGAAGTCCTATAGGACCACAGAAAAGTTCACGTGCTACTTATCAAACGAAGAGAAAGAGCCTACCCATAAACATTGTTCCACATTCCACAGCTCCCGCCTATATTGCCTAGGCTACGTGTATCAGCAGCTGTGACGTATATCTGGAAAAGCCAGAGACTACGACGAATTCCTCAAGAGCATAAACAATCTGGAGAAATATACCCTCAAAGTCACTAGAACTTTTGAAAAGCTTCCAAAACCCGACAGTTAGATGAAGCCTACCTTAAACATATATTAGACGCAATATCAAACATTGAAAAAAGAATAATTGTAACGAGAAATTTGGGTTTGGAAGCACTTTTACATGTCCAAATCAAGGGCGGCAAACCTCAGGCTCGTAATCAAGCTCTGAGGTTTACAGGCTTAAAATCCAAGCTTCTTATAAGAGAATGCGCGTGTGCGGGTAAAATTTAAACATTTGAAAAGCCGGTTAAAAGTATGCAGTTTAAGCTTTTAGGCTTCAATTACCTTAGGAGGCAGCGCCTCCTAACGTTAACCCTTATAATTACGGCAGCTTCGCTACTTTTTTCCATTACAGCCCTAATCCTAACCGGCTTTTACAAAGGCTTTGCCTCTTACCTAGGCGAGGAAGAAAACATAATTGCCATATACAACCCGAAAGCCAGAACCCCATACACAAGCTCTGTTCCAGCATACCTTGCCGAAAGGCTTGCTGCCTTGAAAGGGGTAATAGCCGCAAGCCCTGAAGTTACTGCTCCCTGCCTCCTAAACGGAAAAGCAATCTTCCTCAGAGGCGTCACCCCGGAAAATCTTGCCCGGCTTAATCCACTCATAATTGTAGAAGGCGAAGCGTTAAACCCCATGGACATTAACTCAGCTGTTGTTGGTAAAAACTTCGCCCAAAAACACAACCTTAAAATAAACAGCGAAATCCTCTTACATGGCATATTCTCCGACAGATACGTTGAACTGCAGGTTAAAGGAATATTTGCCTCTAAATCTGTTTTAGACGATGAGGTTTTAACCCCGCTCCACGTTGGCCAATGGCTCCGGGGAATGGACTACAGCCACGTTTCCTTCATAAGGCTTAAAATAAACAAGGATATTGTAACGCCCAACATAATTTTTAAGGTTGTTGAAGCTGAATCCGCTCAGCCCACCCAGCCAACACAGCCCACAGAGCCAAGTCAAACGCAGCCCCTACAGAAGCCCATAATACCTTGGAAAACAGCTCCCTTCAGCCTTGAGGATGTCAGCGTTGAAGAAGCCTCCAAAATCATGCAAAACTACATGGAAAGATACGGCGTGACAAGGGAAGCCCTCATAACAGTTTCAGCCTCAGTTTTCCTCTTCTCCACTTTAACCATAACCATAGCTTCGAAAACCGTTGTTTCCCAACATAAAGGGGAAATAAACATTTTAAGATCCCTTGGAACTTCAAAAAGAAATTTGAAAATAGACCTCTTAATCAAGCTTTCACCATGCACCATAGCCGCCTCCCTTCTAGGCATGCTTATGGCCTCCGCCATCCTAAACATCATTCAAGCCTACGGCTACCTACAAGTATTATCCCACACCGTGCCATTTCAGCCTGACCCACTAATAATAATCCTAAACCTCATACTATCCGCAACGCTGGTTTCCATAAACGTTTTAAAAGGCAGCCTGGAATGAGAAAAACCCCATCCAACAAAACTGATTTCGCCAATTTCCCCCTCATAATAGCCTTCACAGCAGTGACAGCCCTAACAATTTACATTACTCCAAAGGTTCAACCCTACATTTTCCTCCGCTACACCTTCACATCAATATTCCACCTATTCATCGTAGGCTACGCCTTCACTCAAATGCTCTTCACAGAGCAAAACATTTTAGATTCCACAGAGAGAATAGCCCTATCCTTCGGATCAAGCCTAGCATTAACCCCCCTGACAGGTTTAATCCTCAACAATACATCATATGGTATAGGACAAGACTCCTCATTCGCCCTTCTAACACTCTTAACAATTTCATTTTCTGTTTTGGCAATGGCTAGAAAACGTAAATCTGCCTTAAACATTTCCAGCCACTCACAAAGGACGTTTGATGAAGCCGGCTTAAACCTTAAAAATCTGCTTCTTCCAGCATTCCCCTTCATACTAGCAGTTTGTCTGAGGGTTTATCCCTTCGCTGTAAGCGGCATGCCCTTCTCGACAGACGGCTGGCCCTTCATAAAAAACGCTGAAATATTACTTGAAAATTCACCTATAAACCTCGGAGACAACACTGTTTTCGAAGGAGCCGCCAACTACTGGCCAGGCATAAGCCTCTACGGCGCAGTAGCCTCCAGCCTAACCACGCTTACTCCAATGCATGCCATGGCATTTTACCTTCCAATAGCAGGAGCCATAACAATCCTAATCTTCTACGCTCTTGTCAAAGGCCTACTTAACAATAAAGCAGCCTTAATGTCCTCTTTAATTTTCGGAACAGCCTACACCCATGCTTTCTTCACAGCAGGCGTTACCAAAGAAACCTATGCAAACCCGATTTACATGTCTCTCCTCCTAATCTTCCTCAACAAAAAACTTTCAGGAAAAAAATCCGCCATAATTGCCTTTACGGTTTTCTCAGCCACGCTTGTCTTAACCCACCACTTAACCCCAGTAATTGCCATAACAATATTCACATGCATAACCATGACTTATATCCTTGCAAGGGTTAAAGGCGAAGGGGAAGCCCCAGCTGAAAACGCTGCAACCCTATCTTCAATACTTATAGCCGCTTTCACCTTATATTTCGGCTTATACGCCTACAAAGGCTTCACTTTCCCCACTATAAGCGAGTTAATTTCAGCGGCCTCCTATCAAATAATTTTTTTCGCTGCATCAGCCTACATCACATTCAAACCTTACACCTATTCAAAAAGTAAAACGCTTCTCAACGTCTTTGCCACATCAGCAATAGCCGCCCTAATCTTAACAATAACTTCAAATGTCACAGTGGCTCCGGGCTTTACCTCAAAAGTGCAGAGGCATGTGCTTCCCTACATCTTGCCATACTTCATAACAATGCCCCTCATAACCCTGGGCTACACCCACATAAGAAGGGTTAAAGCTTCAACTGCGCCTTTTTTCTGGCTTTCCACACTTCTGGCGCTTCAAAGCTACGCGGTTTTCACAGGCTCATCCGCCTTAAACGCAGCCCTATGGATTAGAACCCCAAACTTTCTATACCCTCCCATGGCGGTTCTGGCAGCATCAGGCCTCAACCAAATATGCAACGTTAAAAGCAAACGTTGGCTAAACCTTGCAGGCAAAGTTTCAACAACTATAATCCTCGCCATCATCATACTCGTAAACTGTTACAGCCTTTACGCTGCAGTTAGCCTCCAGGACAAATACCTAGGTTATCACTGGCTTTACAGCCTTCAAGAATTTAAAGCAGGAGAGTGGATGGCTAAACACTCCAATTCATCTGTTGCAGCAGACATGAAAATATACTATCTTGCAGGAACATATTTCAAACTGAAAGTCAACGTTCCCGAAGGCTACAAATACCTAGCCGGAGAAAGCCCTTCAAAACCTCAAATGCTCTTAACCTACAAGCAAATGTTTGAAAACGGCTACGTCATAGGCTTCCACGGAGCCGACCTCCCTAAAAACTGGACGGCAAAAACATATCAAATGAACCACATATACACAAATGGAATTGCAGACCTTTACAAAGGATAAAATAATAACGCAAAAACGTTTGGAAAAGCCACAGGCAACAGCTGTCCTTTAAACCTAATCCTAACCACGACGCGTGCCAATTTGTTTTAAAAGTATTTAATAGTAAGGGTTATTTTATATAATTTTACAGGTGTTCTGTTATGGGTGAGAAGCTGACTTTTTCAAGCGTGGTATGGAAAGAAGATGATACATATGTTTCTTGGTGTCCCGACTTAGACATTGCAAGTCAAGGAAAAACAGTTGAGGAAGCATTAAACAATCTTAAAGAAGCCATTGAGCTTTACCTCGAGGATGAGGAAGCCCAAATTCCATCTGAAAAATCCTCGCCTATATTAACAACGGTGAGCGTCGAAACCCATGCAAAAACTTCCTCCGATGTCAGGAAGCCAAGTGGTTAAGGCCTTATCCAAAGCTGGCTTTGAAATAGTTGGCAGAAAGGGAAGCCATGTCAGATTAAAAAAGAAAACGCCCAATAAGACATTCATTGTAATAGTGCCCATGCACCCAGAAATAAAAAAGGGAACACTTAAATCAATTATAAGACAATCGGGATTGCCTCCTGAAGAATTTCTGAAACTCCTAAAGCAATAAAATTAGATTTTTCCCCTGTACATCCCACTGAAAATCCATGCTGAGAGAAGTATCACATGCTTTGGTTGATGGATTATTCAAAGCATCTGAGTTAATGAGACACTTAGCCTTGCATGTGAACGAAGGATTTATGAAAGTTGCACAGTTAAAAGTTAAGCTAACACACGTCTAAGGAGATAAGCGTGTGGTCAAAGAGAAATCAATGTAACATCTGAAAGCTGAAGCATACGCTAGAAGTGTCTGCTGGATGAAAATGATAAGGCTTCAAAACGTTTGGAAAAGCTACAGCACATCCCAAATTCTTAAAGGTTTAAACCTAACTGTAAACCATGGCGAGTTCATATCTGTAAGAGGAAAATCAGGTGTGGGAAAAACAACCCTCCTTAAAATCATAGGCCTACTGGAGCCTCCAGACCGAGGCGATGTGGAAATAGAAGGCGCAGACACAAAAATTTTAAGCGACGAGGAAAAAGCAAGGCTTCGCCTAAAAACAATAGGCTTCATATTCCAATTCTTCAACCTCATCCCCTCCCTAACAGTTTTAGAAAACATAGAGCTGCCCCTAGCATTAGCAGGATCCAAAAAACAAGAACGTCGAAAAAAGGCTCAAGAACTCCTCAAATACTTCGAAATGGAAAGCTTAGCCCAAAGGTTTCCAGAAACCCTAAGCGGAGGCGAAAGACAACGCGTAGCCGTAATAAGAGCCTTAGCAAACAACCCAAAAATAATTTTAGCCGACGAACCCACATCAAGCCTAGACAAGGAAAACACAGAACTCCTCAACCAACTGCTAAAAAGGATAAACACAGAAAACAAAACCACAATAATAATAACCACAACAGACCTATACGAAAAACTCCCCACAAACAAAAACCACATATTAATAGACGGGCAACTCCGCGAGCTGCTTTAACCAAAAGCCTAAGCGCCAGGAGGCAACAACAAACCAGCACACGAACCCAAAGGAAGAAAGGTAATTTGCCTGAACAAAGTAAATCAACACACTTAAGTATTACTTTTAACTTGGTATTAACGGTGAAATTTGTTGGTTGAAATCGTCAGCGTCACCAAGAAGGGGCAAGCAACCATACCTAAGAGGCTTAGAAAGAAATACGGCATAAAAGGCAAGGTTCTAATAGAGGAAAGTGAGAAAGGAATCTTATTGAAACCTCTCCCATCACCAGAAATGGATTTCGGCTCATTAAAATCCATTTTTAAGGGAAAAACCTCAAGAGAACTCCTACAGGAGGCTCGAAAAGAAGAGTTTGAAAGGGAAAAGGAGCTTGCGAAACATGCAGGAGCGGTTAACCTTCGACTCTGAGGCCATCTTAGCCTTCTACCTAGGCGAAGAAGGAGGAGAAATTGTCAGGGACAACCTCGAAAAAGTTCAAAGCGGAGAAACTGAAGGCTACATAAACATACTCAACCTAACTGAAATCTACTATATCCTGTACCGAGCAGACCCTAAACTAGCTGAGGAGAAACAGAAAAACCTCCGCCTATACGGACTAAAAGTTGTTCCAATAGAAGATAACGATTTATGGCGTGAAGCCGCCAAAATCAAAGGCAAACATACACTATCCCTTGCAGACGCCTTCGCAGCTGCCACAGCCAAAACCCTTAAATCCAAACTTATGGTGGGCAGCGACAAAAATTTCACAGAACTAAACATCCACCTCCTAAAAATACGAGAATAACCCCCTCTTGCAAACCCTTAACATAAAAACAACATGGAAAGAAAGCATAAAAGGCATAAACAAACCCTGAAATTTGAAATCCTTAAAACTCCTCGTTTCTAAACCCCTGAAGCCTAGCCGCATACACCCTTAACTGCAGCCTCCCACACAATAACAGCGCCTTTAACGGCGGGAACCGCCTACAAACTCCCATGCTTAAAGCTTTAGACACCAGTAACTTGCATGTTAGCCTATTGCGGCGATGAACTTGCCTCAACTTTAAAATTTGATGCAAACATAGAGCTTAGAGCGAAGCAATTAACTTTAAACCTTCGGTTAGAAAAACTATGGCGAAGACGATTAAGATAACTCCTAAAATGCGAAGGGCGTAAGAGTAGTATTTGCTTTTAATAAGGGATTTCGACCTGTCCATAATCAGGGTAATAAAAATCATTGAACCGATTAAGCATGTGTAGAATCCCGCTAGGAAAGAAGCTATTCCTGAAACATTTGTTTTCAGATTCTCCAGAATAATTGGGCTTCCAACAGAAATCCAGAAAAGATAAGTATGGGGGTTCAGAAGGTTTGTAATTACAGCTCTTTTAAAGGCTCCTTTTCCTGTTATCACAGCTTTGAATTTTTCTGTTTTAGCTCTAAAATTTTCAAGACCTATGTAGGCTAGGTAACAAGCGCCTAAAATTGAAATTAAGCCGATCACAACATTATTCCCGGCAAATGTTGACAACAAAAATAACGTGATGAGAATTATTGTTGAGTCAGTGATGAGAGGAGAAATTGCAACTTTAAATCCCTCCTCCTTTCCAAACTTCAATGTTTCAGCCACAACCAAAGTGAATATTGGTCCAGGAGAAAGCCCTGCAACCAATCCGAAAATTATTCCTGAAAGCAGAGGCTCAAAAGCGTTAACCATGCAAATATAACGCAGAACAATTACCATATTAACCTTCTGCCACCGCTGTTCTACAGATTAACTTCCAATTCACCATTTCATGCAAGACTGTTTATCCATTAAGCCCCCTTATTAGAGGCACATTTAATAGAGACGGCATCCTATTCTGGTATAGCTTTGCTAGCTTGTGAAGCGAGCATAAAAACCCTTTCTTTACTTGTTGGTGAAGCCCTAAATCAAATTAGAGAAACATAAAAGGAGGTGAATTAAAAATGCCAAAATTCTATGTAAAATGGTGGTTAGACCCTTCTAAAGTGCCTGCTGACGCTGAGCAGCGGGTTAAAGCCCATTTATCACTGCTTGAAATGGTTAAGGCAGACCTTAAAGCAGGGATTAAAAGAGACTGGTACATGGCTGCCGGAGGAGACTGCGGATACTCCCTTTACGAAGCAGCAAACGAAGCTGAAGTCTTCGCCAACCTCCTGAAATACATGCCCTACGTAGGCTTTGAAGTTGTGCCAGTGCTAACAGTCGACCAGACAATAGAAGCAATACACAAAGCTGTAGCAGCAGCAAAAAGGTAAAACCATAACAGGTTTAACCGTTCCCCCCCATCTTTTTTGTGGTGAAACCTTAAAACGTTTTAAACTGAACATAAAAAAGGGATTTTAGAGGCGTTATCACATTAACAGGGTTATGGCAGTTTTTTAACGATGGCTGCAAGCTGCTCAGTGGTGAAAGCCTTCAAAGTTGTTGTCCTAACAAATCCGCTTGAGCCTAATCCAAGCAGGAAAGCCGCTGCAACCTCATCGCTTGGAACCTCCGCAATGCCCACATAATCATACTCGCCCATAACCATGTAGAAGGCTGTCAGCTTTCCTCCCATTGCTTCAAGGTTTTTAACGGCTTCCTGAATGCGTTTAGGCGCATTTTTAATCTCTTTGACGCCTTGGTCTGTCAACTTCATCAAACAAACAAAAACTGGAATACTCTCTCCCCCCTCCGAAAAATAATAGACATACTCACTATTTAATGCTTTCCAAACCATGTTTTACACCCTTGAAAACCTGTTTTACGGCTAAATTTCATAATCCCACAGACAAAAGGGTATGTTGAATTATGGCAATAGGGCTTAATGTAAAAGGATGGCACGCTGAGAAGTTTGTATCTGTAGAAAAACTTGGCTTACAATTAAAGTTTTCAACTTAATGGTTAAGAAGCCGATGTAAGGCTCTGGGAATTGCAGGTTAATGGAAAAGGACCTTAAAACGTGTTGTGGGCGCTGAAACTAGGAGGATAAGATGCGCTGATCTTCCGAAGCTTTCCTATGCTTAACGTTATGCGATACCCATAAATAGCATGGTGTCAAAACAAAGCGGAGGGGAAAAGCATGCCTGAAAACGTGTTAGAGTTTGAAACCGGTACCTTATCTAGGGAAGAGATCCAGGCGATTTTGAACACGCTTCCATTGGACATAACCTTCGTGGATAAGGATGACTTTGTAAAATACTTCAACAAAGGGGAAAAACGCATATTTCCAAGGACAAAAGCCGTGCTTGGCAGAAAAGTTCAGCTCTGCCACCCGCAGAAAAGCGTCCACATAGTCAACAGAATTCTCGAAGCGTTTAAAAAAGGCGAGAAAGACGTGGCTGAATTCTGGATTCAGGTAGGAAGCCGCCTAATCTACATCAGATACTTTGCAGTCAGAGAAAAGGATGGCAAATATTTAGGAACATTGGAAGTAACCCAAGACCTTACAGACTTAAAGAAAATTGAAGGTGAAAAGCGGCTTCTCAACTGGGAAGGCTAAAAAGCCCATACCTATAAAGGATTACGTCAAAGCTTTTAGAAGCCTCCATATTTTAATCAGCATCCCTTATTTTTGCCTATTAAACATGGCTTTCCTCTCTGTTTGGGGTTTGTTCCAGTGTTCTTTCTAATGCTTCTATAACGTTTTGCCTTCCCATTGCAATTATGTAGGGTCCAAGCTTCGGCCCTTGAGGGACGCCTAGCAATATTTTATATAAAGTTTTGAAGAAGTCTGCTGGTTGTATTTCGTGTTTTTTGGCTATGGTGAATATTGCATTCTGTATTTTTTCACTTTCCCCTTCAACTTTTAATGTTTCAACCAGTTCTTTCACTGCTTCCATCTCCTCTTTTTTAAGAGTTATGCGGGTTTCCTTTATTTCCTGGAAGTCTCTTGTCCAGTTAATTGCGTATTGAATTCTCTCCTTCAATTTTTCATCCGGCTTTTGGCCTTTCTTTAAATAGCCGTATCCCTGAAGCTTTTCAGTTATGAACTCTTCCTCTTTTCCATCAGGGGCTATTTTAGCTAGAAATGTTAGGAGGTTGTATGGAACGTGGAGGCTTGGCTTTTCAGGAGGTTTGAAAAGCCAGCAGTACTCGTATAAGCCCTTAAGTTTCGCCAACTCCTTTTTGTCCTGGATGGTTTTCCTTCCAAAGTATATGTCCTCTAAATAGTCAAGTTCATTCATGTAGGAGGGTATGTCAGTTACAGCCAAGGTTCTTGTTCCAACAAACCTTTTCAGCATAAGCAGTAGGAGGGATTGGGGTGAACCGTATCTAAACCAGACTTGGGGTGTGAAAACGTTTCCTGTAGACTTAGAAATTTTTCTTCCACTTTTATCTAGAAACATTTCATATTTTGCATGGGATGGAGGTTCAAAGCCTAAAACTTCCCTGCATATTCTGTCATTGACGCGGACAGAGTCAGCTATATCCTTTCCATAGGCTTCAAACCTAATGTCAAGGGCTTTCCATCTGGCTGCAAACTCGCCCTTCCAGCTTAGCTTACCCTCCCCCTTCTCCAGTTCAGCTTCGCCTTTGAAGCCGCATCCCTCAATCCATCTTCCCCTAATCTCCATACCCTCACAAACGTAGAGCACTTTCCCCTCCCTTGGAAGGTATTCTAAAGCCTTAGTTGTATATATCCGACCGCACTTTCCACATAATGGAAAATATGGAAGAACCTCAACGTATCTTTCCTGGCCTACTTCTTCCCTAACTATTTCTCCAACCCTTCTAGCGTTTAAAAGAAGGGTTTGAACCTCTTTTTCAAGCATGCCGCTTCTGTAGGCTTCCCTAGCTGAAACGTAGCGGTATTCTATTCCACACTTGTCTAAGGCTTCAAGTAAAAGTTGACTCATATGTTTACCATAGCTTTCATGACATTTGAAAGGATCAGGAATATCCGTTACTGGAAAACCCAAATATTTCTCAAGAGATCTAGGCAGTCCAGCTGGAACCTTCCTAAGCCCATCTCTGTCATCGCAGAAGGCAATAAGCTCTGAACGGTAGCCCTGCTCCCTTAAAGCTAACGTAACAGCGTATGAGCGGGCTGCGTCTCCTAGGCTTCCAATGTGGGGAAAGCCTGAAGCTCCAAGGCCCATTTCAGTTCTTATCATTTCAAGGCTTCTTCCAAGCTTCCTTTCTCTCTCAACTATTTTTGAAGCTGTCTTATCGTACCATGTTCCCCTTCCAATTATTTTCTCATCCAAGTTTCAATTCTGCCTCTAAATCAATAATTTTATGGAAGGATAAAAGCCTTATAGGAATTCCCATTTAAAATTCTAGGATTTAGAAAACGCCAAACTTGGCTGGTGGAATTTCACCCTTAACCATATTTCCAGTTGAGCCGTCAACCACAAGATTGTAGGTTTCACCTTTATACTCATATTTTATAAACCATATTGGCGCATGAAGGTAAACTGCCTGTTTCAGCTTTAAATCCGTTTTCATATCTATTATTTTGTCAACGTCCTGTTGGGCTAGGTAGCGGTGGTGTTCCTCTATTTCCTGTTTTGCAATTCTCCATGCCTCCTCGTTATCTATTTCGCTGTTTAAAATTTCTGCAAATCTTTCAATTTTCCTGAAGTCGTAGGGAATTTTCCCCTCTAAGGGCACGTCATACTCCCTTGTTGGGAAGGTTGAAGCTTTCCTTGCAAGTACAAGCCAATGGTATTTTTTAGTTATTTTTCCCTCCTTAACTGTTGGAGGGGTTAGGCGTTCAAAAACTCCTTTATAAATTGTTTCAGCTTCAATGGTTAAAACCCAGAAGGGAAGATAAACAAGCTTTCTCTCCTTAATCTTAGCCCTTCTAGCCATGTCTGGAGGTTTCAGAAAGCCTGAACTCATCCAGCTTCTAACAGGTTCCTCTATTTTTAAAGGGTCATACTTGTTTAGAAGCATTGAATGTTCAAAGGTGAAAGCCACACCTGTCTCTATAACCACAGTGTACCCGCAGTATCTGCATGTTGCCACTATCTCTCCAGGTTCAAAGGATATTGGCGCTCCACAGTGGGAGCATTTCAGTTCCTTCACAATTGACAACTATTTTAACCTCTGCTTTTCC
>JAVZIQ010000021.1:0-27772 GCA_038871175.1 Bathyarchaeia archaeon
TGCCAAATTTTGGCGATCCGAAGTATGTGGATACGGAGGCTGACATCACCCTATTTTGTCCTTACAAGTGCATTTGTGGAGAGAGTTTTTTGGGGCCCAAAAGCCGAAAGTTTCGTCGGTTCCTGCCTCGTCTTTAAAGTGTACTTTTTCATTGAACCAGCTTCCCTTTTTTCTGGAAGAAGTCAAATATTTCAGGATTGTTTCTAGGGTCTACGCCTTTAAAGAAGTCTTGAGATGGGTAGCCTTTTTCGATTTTTATGGTGTCGTCTTGAATTTTTAGAGTGTCTATCACAATTCCTGAATAGCTCAAAGAGGAAATTGATGTCCAAAATGATCCGGCATAAATCTCTCTGCCATCTATTTTTATCACAAAGGAACTGCCCGTCACAGGCACCTTTAATGCTTTAATTTTCTCAACTCCTCCAAGAGTAAGTCTGATTTCATGAGAAGTCTTATTATACGAAACAATGTCCTCGTCTGATATCACAAGTTCATTGCCTTCCGTAAGATATATTCCAAAACCTCTTTGCGGTTGCTGACTGAAAAAGAGCCACCCTACAATGGCAATTCCAGCCAGCAAAAAGACGATAATAGCGAAAATTGACCTCTTGCCCACTCTCATATTCTCATTGAGAAATACAACGTCCACGGCTCTTTAAGTATTTTCTTCAATTTTTCAACATCTTCCTTGTTAGGAGATAACTCTGATGCTTTAATCTATTCCAGCCTTTTTAGAATAGCGTTTGCCAGGTCTAGACTTTTGCCTTTTATTTTAAGACTCGAAGTAACACTTTTATTTATCGCTTTTAAATTCTTCTATAATTTTTGGAATGGTGAAAAGATAAATTGGCGAACTGCTATATTGCAGCGGGTGAAGAATGATTGGCCAACAATTCATTTGGTATTAAGGCTTCAGAAGAAGAAATTATTAATGAAGCAATTGAGATTGTGGATAAAGCTCAAGAAAGAAATCTGGTTCTTAGAATTTTAGGTGCATTGGGCATTTACATGTGTTGTTCTTCAGTGTCTAAAGACTACGTGTGTACATATAAGGGTTTAAAGCGGCTGGGTGTTGATGCAATGTTTACAGACATAGATTTTGCCGCCTATTCTAAACAGAGGAAAGAAATAGAGAGGTTAATGGAAGGTTACTTAAAATTTATTCCAGACATGGCGATAAACGCCCTTTTCGGTAATAGACGGCTTATTTTCTACAATACAAGAAAAAATTACAGTGTTGACATATTCTTTGATAAAATAGAGTTTTGCCACGACGTTGCTTTCGGAAATCGGCCTGGCAAAGGAAGACTTGAATTGTGTAATTATCATATACCCCCAGAAGATTTACTACTTGAAAAGCTGCAAATACACGACATGAACTATAAAGACATAACTGATATGGTAATGCTTTTTTTGTCGCATAGGATTTCTGATGTTACCCAGTTCGGTGCCATAAATGGTGTCTACATAGCTAAAATTCTCTCTGACGATTGGGGATTCTGGTACGATAGCATGAATAACTTAAAACTAGTCGAAAAGTACGTGAATAAATTTTTAGAAGAGAAAAAGTTAACAAAGGAACACGCTAACATTGCGTTGGAAAATTTGAAAAATCTAGTTAATTTAATTGATTTAGCTCCAAAAACGAGGCGGTGGAATGAAAGGGCAAAAGTTGGCATTAAAAAAATGTGGTATCGGCCGGTTGCGCCCTTAGAAAAAAGAGAGTTTCAATTTGCTGCAAAGTCAAATTTCAAAATTTATTGATTTGTAAATGGGATATTTTTGAAAGATAAAAGGAAAGAAGTTAAGCAAAATGTTGAAGAATTAATGAAAATTATACGTTGGCTTGACGACTACCGAACCTTCCGAGTAGCTAATCCAGCCACCATTGAAAAATCAATTCTAGCTGTTTGTCCCTCAAACATTGTAATGTCGTGGAGAAGGGTGAAAAAGGATATCGACGCTATGAACGATGCTTTGGCGAAGGGTCCCCTAAGAAAGTTCATTGCTTTGGTTGCTTTATTACGCACTGTTACCACAACAATTATGTTAGGTTTTGTTGCTCTATTTTTTGTTGTAGTATTGTTTAGAGTTTCACTGCAGCTTTCATATAATATGGTTGTTCTCATTATATTGGCTTGTTTAGTTGTTGTTCCAAACTCTTATCTTTATTTAGATCGTTATCTACGGCTCAAGATTCAGGAACATCATGAAAGCTTAGGGTCTAAGTTTTCGTCGAGAATGGGAAAAGTTACGGATTTTGCTCAGCAATTAATCTTCCATATGAATAATTTGATTAAGAACTCTAAACTTGATCCGCGTGAGAACCAATTCCGACTTCGCCACTGTGACTATGATGGTTTGGTGGTTGTGAAGAAAAGGCGATTTTCTGGAATTTACACGGTTATGCCATTAATAGAATTTGCAAGAAATTAAATTTTTGATTTTGTTGCTGGAAAATTAACACTTTGAATTTGAGGGCAAGTTTTAAAAAGGCTTCAATTTAAAATAGTGTCTTTGGGGTTAATATATGGTAGAGGGAGGAGAAGAACTCTACATAAGAAAAGCGTCTGGGCTTATCAAAGAAGTCGGTCCCTTCACAGTGATGTCTATTGGAGTTAGTTACGTTATTTGCGATGGATTTTATTTCTTCATGGTTCAAGCACCATATACATTCCCTGGAACAAATATACTTTTATCAATGGGTATTGCAGGAATAATGCTTTCACTTGTGGCATTGTGTGAAATGTTCCTCACAGTTGCTATGCCACGAGCTGGTGGAGAATACATTCACCTGTCAAGAGTTATACATCCAGTGATAGGGTACTTTACAAGCTGGCAGGTTTGGCAAGGCAATACCTTCATTACGGCCGTTGTAGCTGTTACAACCACAGTGTTCTTCGGTCAGCTTTTCCATGTAATTGGGATGATAACGGGATCAGCGTGGTGGATTGAACTTGGAAAATCCCTTGCCGTTCCGCTTGCCAACCCAACCTTTTACATAGGTTTCGCTGTGCTTGTGCTTATTATATGTTGGATTTTACTTTTAGTGGGTATCCGCGCCTACAAGTGGTGGATCAATATACTTTTTATATTGCCTTTAATTGGGGGAGTCGCCACTTTAGCAACGAACGCATACCTACTTTCTGGAGGAATTAATCTAGTTAAAAGTGGTTGGGATTCAACTTTTGGTGCTGGTGCATGGAACGAAATTGTTACGGTTGCAAATGCAAATGGTTGGAGGGATTACGTGGCTGGCGTGTGGGGATGGCCAGGTCCATGGTCTATGGATGCAACTTTTGCTTCGCTGGTTAGCTCAGGATATGCTTGGTGGGGAATAGGAATGGCAAACTACGTTGCCGGCGAAGTGAAAGAACCATCCAAGTCCTTTGGCATAGGCATTCCCGCTGCAATTGTCATAATAGGCGCCTATTATTTGATTGGCGCTGCTTTAATATTCATGGCGTACGGCGATTTTATTTCGATGTATAATTATGTGGTGATGGGAGGGTATGGGGATCAACTTAAAATAAATCCTGGATTGACCCCAACATTTTCGCTGTTCACTTACGGACCAATTTTATCCAGCAACCCCATCTTAGGTCTAATTGTAGCCTTTACAGCTGCTCTATGGATGTTTAACGACATTCCAATATTCCCACTGGTATCTTCAAGAATAATGTTTGCCCTAGCCTTCGACAGAATGTTTCCAACGGCCTTCGCTAAAGTCAACCGTTTCGGCAGCCCATCCTGGTCGATAAACTTATGCATGATACTGATAATCCTCGGAGTGTTCTTAACATGGTGGAATCCCTGGTTCTTAGGCATGATATGTTTCACTGGAGTTTTCTGGAGATACTTCTGGAGCAGTTGGGCCACAGCGATACTTCCATACAGTAGACCCGACTTGTTTGAAAGAGGTTTTACATGGAAACTTGCCGGATTCCCTGTAGCATCCATCCTTGGCATAATCTCAGTTATTTTGACGGCTTGGCTTATGTTTCCAGTGATGCAGTGGATATTGACGGATCAAACGTATATTTGGTGGACAATCTTTTGGTGGGCGTTTTCAATAGTTCTATTCATAGCATTCTATGCTTATAACCAGAAGAAAGGCATAGACGTCAGCGAATTGTATAGGACAATACCTCCAGCTTAAACACTAAATCACAATCTTTTTATTTTTTAATACCTATCAAAAGGTCGTCTAATGGGCTAAAAATGACTAGGTTATTGTTCACAACAGATTTACATGGAAGCACGGGATGTTGGAGGAAGTGTTTAACTGCAATTATGCGATATAAGGCAGATGTGGCAATAATAAGTGGCGACTTAACTGCAAAGGCTGTGGTTCCAATAATACGCGACGAAAACGGAACTTACACCTTCAAATTTTTGAATAAATCCTATAAAACGAAGAAAGAAGAGGAATTAAAAGAGCCCATTAATAAAATTAAATCCTACGGGTTCTACCCATATATATGTACAAAAGAAGAGGCTTCAGCGCTCTCCAAAGATAGAGAAAAACTACTTAAATTATTTGATTATTTGGCTGTCCAAACCATGAAGGAGTGGCTGGAAATCGCTGAAGAAAAGTTAGGAGACAAGTTAAGAAACGGAAGCTTGAAGCTTATAATTATGCCAGGCAACGATGACACATTCGCCATCGACGAAGTTATAAAAGAGAATGCTTTGACAATTTATCCTTTGGGTCGCGTTGTAACCGTAAATGAAACTCACGAAATACTCAGCTTTGATTACGTTAACTCAAGTCCATGGCAGACCCCTCGAGAAGCACCTGAAGGAGAACTTAAAAAAATGCTTGATGAAATATTCAGGAAGGCAACAAATTATGAACACTTAATCTTTCTGTGTCATTGTCCACCCTATGACAGCGGACTTGATATGGCGCCTAAGCTTGACGAAAAAATGAGGCCGGTGTACTCCTTTGGCCAGCCCATAACAGAGGCTGTAGGATCCAAGGCCGTGAGGGAGGCTGTTGAAAAATATCAGCCTAAGCTTGGATTGTTCGGCCACATTCATGAGGCCTATGGCTTCGTAAAAATCGGGAGGAGTCTCTGTTTAAATCCCGGTTCAGAGTATGACAGAGGCATTTTGAAGGCCTATGTGGTCGAGATGAGCAGGGATAAAATTGACAGATTTTGGAGGATTGAAGGTTAGTATGTTTCCAAATACTTTTCCACTTCCCACGGGCTAACATATTTGTTATATTCGTCCCATTCTGCTTGGCGCACTTTTAAATACTCCTCAGACAATGTTTCACCTAAAGCTTCTCGAATTACTTTGTCCTCCTTAAAAGCCCTAAGGGCTTCCCCAAGAGTCCTCGGTAACCATTTAATACCCCACTTCTCTATGTCCGAGGCGGAGGCATGACCGATATCCTTCAACATTGGTTCTCCCGGATCTATTTTCCTCTTAATTCCATCTATGCCAGCAGCGATAAGCGCAGATAGAAGCAAATAAGGATTACACGTTGGATCTGGAGACCTAAACTCAATCCTCACATCTTCGCCTCTTCCCTCAGGAATCCTTATTAAAACCGCACGATTGCCCGGTCCATAACACACATGGGCTGGTGCCCATGATCCTGGTAGTAACCTCTTGAATGAATTCACTGTGGGGTTTCCAACAGCACAAAGAGCGCCTGCATGTTCTTGAATTCCTCCAATAAAGTGATAGGCTAATTCTGATAATCTCAGTCCCTTTTTATCAGCCTCGTCGAAGAAAAGATTTCTCTGGGTTTTTGTTTCAAAGGCACTTATGTGGAGGTGGAGTCCGCTGCCAGCATAGTCGGAGAAGGGTTTAGGCATGAAGGTTGCCACCAAATTGAATTTCCTTGCAACGCCCCTCCAAACTTCCCTATAGGTAGTAAAATTGTCTGCCGCCGTGAGGGGGTCAGAGTACCTCATGTTAACTTCGTACTGTCCGGGACCATACTCAGCGGTCATTTTCTCGACGACGACGCCCATGCTTTCCAAAGAATTAATCACCTCCCTAAGCACTGGATCCTGAATTTCGAAGCCATCCGGCGAGAAACACTTGGAATAATCAGCGGGAAGGTATCTTTCTCCCTCCTTCCTTACGAGGTAGTTTTCCGTTTCAAAGGCTATGTTTAATGCTATTCCCTCCCTTCTTGCCTTCTTTTGCGCTTCACGCAGCAGCGTCCTCGTGCAGCCTGGCCAAGGTTTTCCATTTATGTCAACAAGATCGCAGAACATCCTAGCTGTTCCTGTTAAATAGGGAAGTACTGCAAAGGTGTTTGGATCTGGAACTGCAAAGAAGTCTCCTGTTTCCGCGCCCCATCTCGGTTCGCGAACCATATCTTCAAGCACAGTGAAATCCATTATCGCCTTACTGAAGTTCAAGCCATTTTCAAAGGCGGATTTGAGTTGACGTTTCATTATAGCTCTACTTCTTAAAACGCTGTTAAGATCCAGATATTCAATTCTAATAATTTGTATTTTTTTCTCTTCAACAGTCTTTAAAACTTCCTCTTCATCCATTGTAGGCACCTTAATACGAAGCATTAAAAAGCCAAGTTAATATTTTTTTCCAAAGAAATACATATGACACTTAATAATGGAGGAAAATTATGGGCGATAAGCTTAGAAGGGCTGTTCCTGGGCCTAAAAACTTAGAGTGGATTCAAAGGGACGAAAAGGTCATTGGAAAAGTAACATACATAAGATTTTATCCCATGGTGGTTGAAAGTGGTTTAGGTTCAATCGTGACAGATTTGGATGGAAACAATTACATAGATTTTCAAGCTGGAGCTGCCGTTGCAAACATTGGTTACTGCCATCCTAAAGTCGTTAAGGCTGTTGAGGAGCAGATGAAAAAATTAACACATAATTGCTTTGCCCTCTTCAGCAATCAAATTACTGTTAAGCTGGCTGAAAAACTGGTGGAAATAACTCCTGGAAATTTTCCGAAAAAAGTGTGGTTTGGTCTTTCAGGCTCAGATGCCAATGACTGCGTATTCAAACTTGCAAGATTCAGTACAAAAAGAGATAGAATAATCTCCTTCTTGGGATCTTATCACGGTCAGACCATGGGCGCCTACTCCCTTTCAGGCCACAAGGCAGAAAGCCATTTCCTTCCTTTCCCAGGAGTAATAAAGGTCCCATACGCTTACTGCTACAGATGTGCCTTCAAAATGAAGCATCCCGATTGTGGCCTTCAATGTATCAAATTCATTGAGGAACATATCTTTACAAGCATTTGCCCTCCAGAGGATGCAGCTGGGATCTTGGTTGAACCCATCCAAGGAGACTCGGGAATGATTGTCCCACCCGATGATTTTCTCTTGGAACTTAAAAGAATTTGTGAGGAAAATGGCATGCTGTTTATGGTGGATGAGGTTAGAACCGGCTTTGGTAGAACTGGAAAAATGTTTGCCATAAATCATCTAGCCTTAGAGCCTGACCTAATAGTAATGGCCAAACCTATGGCTTCAGGATTTCCAATAAGCGCATGCGTAGCTAGGGCTGAAATATTGGACAGCCCCATAGGCAGTCACCTTTTAACAACGGGAGGCTCACCTATAGGGGCAGCAGCAGCTCTGGCAAACATCCAAGTGTTAATGGAGGAAAAACTTTGTGATAAGGCTGCGAGAACGGGTGCCTATATGCTTAAAAGGCTGGAGGAAATGAAGGAGGGACATGAGCTCATCGGAGACGTTAGAGGGAAGGGATTGTTCATTGGGGTTGAATTCGTTAGGAACAGAAAAACTAAGGAGCCAGCGTCCATCGAAACACATAAGGTCTGCTATAGAGCTTGGGAGTACGGGTTGATTTTAGTTTTCAACGGCACATTTTCCAATGTATTAGACATTGTTCCTCCTCTAGTGATATCTAAAAATGAGGTGGATAGAGGCCTTGATATATTAGAAGCTGCCATAACTGACGTGGAAAAGGGGAAGGTGCCAGACTCTCTGCTGGAGGGTTTCAAAGCTTGGTAAATCTAAAGCTTTCATTGCTAATCCTGTTCGGGGTTGGAGTTTAATGGAATTCAATTTGAGGCTTGACATCTCTGCAAAAACAGTAATTGACGAACATTGCCATCCTTTTACTGAGTTGGCGCAAAACTTAACTAAGGAACAATTCATCAGCCTAGTTTCAATAGGTGGAGCACAATATGGGTTGACATCCACCTCCAATGGGGCTTTATTCCATCCTCAGAACCTTGCCTTCTATAGGGTTTTCATTAAAAAATTGTCAAAACTTTTTTCATGTCCGCCTGAAATCGAAGAAATCATTAAGGCAAGAAATGAAAGGTCTAAGATTTTTAGGAAATATATTACTAAACTTTTTGCCGACGCCAACATTGAAACTTTAATGATGGATGACGGATATTCTGAAGTGTCTGTTGAGCATAAGCTGCCAGAAATAAATTTTGAAAAATTAGCGGAACTAGTTCCAGTAAGGGTTGCCCGCATTAAAAGGTTAGAACCTTTAATTCAAAAATCCTTGGATGAATCTTCAAGCTTTGAGGAACTTGTAGCCAAATATGACTCGGCTTTGGATACAGCCGTTAAAAAACAAAAGTGTATCGCCTTTAAGTCGATAACCGCGTATAGAACAGGCTTAGATATCCTGAGGCATGAGGAAGAGGAGGCCAGAGAAGAATATCGCCTTTACAAGGAGAAGAAGGGTATAACCACGTGGTTTGGCCCTCAAGCCAAGAAACTGCGTGAATACCTCATTTGTTATGCCATAGAAAAAAGCGTAGAGTTTAACATTCCCTTTCAGATTCACACGGGCATAGGAGATACAGACGTTATTTTTGAGAGGTGTAACCCTAGATTCCTGTTCAACCTTTTAAAGGATGAAAAGGTACGCCATGCAAAAATAGTTTTAGTTCATGGAGGTTACCCATACACTTCAGAGGCAGCTTATCTTACCAACGCCTTTCCAAATGTTTACATGGATGTATCAATAATATTTCCTTTCGCTTATGCTGGTGCTTCAGCGCGGATTCTTAATATACTTGAGTTAGCTCCTATATCAAAAGTTATGTATGGATCTGACGGTTTCTCCATACCTGAACTCCACTGGGTTAGCGCCAAGGTGGGAAAGGAAATCCTAGGGGAAGTTCTTGGAAAGATGGTGCAGCTAAGGGTTTTCGACGAGGATGAGGCTTACAAGTACGCATCCATGATATTATCGGAGAACGCTCGAAGGCTGTACAAATTAGACTAAGCCTCCTATGGTTGATGAAGCTTGGCTGGCATGGAAGTTAAAGCAAAAAGGGCGGCGGTGGCTTCGCCACATAGACTCGCCTCAGCAGCGGGCATAAAAATATTGAAAAGGGGCGGTAATGCAGTTGATGCTGCGGTAACCGCGGCTTTCACCCTTGGGGTTGTAGCGCCTGGTTGGAGCGGCATTGGCGGCGGAGGATTCCTCCTTGCTTATTTATCAAATAGCCAAGAGTGTGTGGCCATAGATTATCGTGAGACAGCTCCAATTCACGCCAAAAGATACAGAGTTATAGCGGGTGGAAAAGTGGAAAATGACGCTAATTCTATGGGATATAAAGCAGTGGCCGTGCCAGGAACTTTAGCCGGGTTATCCCTTGCTTTGGAGGAGTATGGAACCATAAGCTTGAAGGAAGCCTTGGAGCCAGCAATACACTACGCCGAAAGAGGATTCAAAGTAACGCCCTTCTGGCATAACTGCATAAAAATGAATTTATATGGTGCCTTAAATAAAATTTCACGGTTCCCTGAAACCGCCAGAACATTCACGAAAAATGGGCGTCTCTATGAACCTGGAGAGAAAATGGTTTATAGACACCTCAGCCAAACATTTAAAAAAATAGCTGATAAAGGAAAAGACATTTTTTATAATGGAGAAATTGCAGATGCGATTGCTGACCATATGGTGGCAAATGACGGCTGGATTACAAAGGAAGATTTAATTGAATATGAAGCTAAACGTAGAACTCCCGTGGTGGGAACCTATAGAAATTATGAGATTATATCCATGTCTTCCCCCGCTTCCGGAGCAACCCTCATCCAAATCCTAAACATCTTAGAGGGGTTTGATTTGAAAAAACTCGGACATAACACTCCTGAGATGATACATTTAATGGTAGAAGCGATGAAACTTGCCTTCGCCGATAGAGAAAAATATATAGCAGACCCGGATTTTGTGCCCACACCCACGGAAAAACTAACTTCAAAAGACTATGCCGAAAAACTTCGGTTGGAAATAAACCCTAAAAAAGCCTCAGTGGGCGTCTTTCCCTATGGACTGGATGAAGGGCAGCTTGGCGGAACGGCGCATATTTCAGTAATTGATAATGGGGGCAACATGGCGTCTTTAACAGAAAGTTTAGAATGTTTCCTTGGATCCGGCGTCACGATTCCAGAAACGGGAATCTGTATGAATGACGAAATGCACGATTTCGAATTAGAAATAAAGTCACCAAACTCTATTGAACCTAAAAAAAGGCCTCGCAGCAGTATGATTCCAACGATAATGCTAAAAGATGGATATCCATTCATGGCTTTAGGTAGCAGTGGAGGATCTAGAATCATAACTTCCACTTTACAATGCATCATCAACGTCGTCGAATTTAATATGGAACTCCAAAGCGCAATTAACGCTACAAGATTTCATTATCAAAATGGTACGGTATTTGTGGAATCACGCATTCCGAAGAAAGTCCGCGAAGAACTGGAAAAGATGGGCCACAAGGTTATTGCATGGGGCAAGAAATTGCCATCTGAAGACTACGACTTGTTCTATGGCGGAGTTCATGCAGTCTTATCCGATAGGTGCAAAGGCAGAGTTTACGGAGGCGCAGATCCTCGAAAGGACGGTTGCGCGATGCATTATTAAACAGTTTCTTATCAGCCAACTACTTCATAACTTTTTCCAATATAATATCTCCAAAGTAAGCCAAACTTAATGCCACCTCCCAGTCAACAAACTACGTCCATGGCCAAACTTCATAGAACTAATATTGGAAGGCTCTGAGTTGGGACCTAAAAATTTTATGAAACTATGTTGGGCTATTTTAATGAAACTTCGAAGGTTTATTTATTATTCTACTTGGGTTGGGAGTTCTTTTTTATAGTCGATGATTACGTTTATCCTACGTTTCTTAAATTCTTCGTCTAAGCTTGGATCTCCAGTGTCAACTTTTAAGCTTTTTAGGTTTTCCATCTTGCTTTTTGTTGCAACTACAATTATGTTCTCTAATCCCACTTTCCGGATGACCCTTGGGCTTATCTGCTGGTTTCCCCTGCCGAATATGAAGCCTTGTCCTCCTATAGGCGTAACTATGATCTTTGCTTTTCCTCCTTTTATTTTTTCCAGTATCTGTTTTTCGTTAATGTCTTTGGCTATTAGCTTCTTATCTTGGATGAGGTCGACTCCCAAAAGGGTTTTTTCTGCTTCTAATAGATCTCCTATGATGCGGGTTGTTGTTCCAGGGCCGATGATGTATATGGTTTGAGGTTGCATGTTTTCAATTATGTGGATTGCTATTGCCGCTTGATTGCGTAATTCAGTTTCTGTTATTTGAGTTTCCATTTTTGCGCCTTGTATGAAACGGGGCTCGTAGGGAACCAACATATAGCCATAAAGCTCAGCTGAAACTCTTCCATTTCTAAAGGCTTCTTCGTCAACATCCATGACCTCAGCCTCTCTCAGCGGTAAACCTTCAAAAAGGTAGGCTGTAGCTGTTTTTGCCCCAGCTGAAGGATCGACGGCGAAGACGGCGCTGTGCATTTTCACTCCTGTGGGGACGCCTAGCACTGGCAGGCTGGTGTTTATCGCCCTAAAAACGTCGCGGGCTGTTCCATCTCCCCCGCAGAAAACAAGTAAATCTGCATCCATCTCTCTAATTTTTTTAGCGCTTTCCACAGTGTCTTCGGCGCATGTTTTCTCTTTTCTTTCACTAACGACGGTATAAGGAAAGCCGCAATTTTTAGCTTCATATTCCCCCATGCTTCCAGCTCCTACAATAAGCCTTAATCCTTCTTTGACAGGTTTCAGTTCTGAAAGGAAGCGTTCAGCCCTCATAGGAGCTATTGGTTTAGCTCCTAGGCTTATAGCCCTTTTCAAAGTTGCTTCTCCATCTGTGCCTTTAAGTCCAACTGTTCCTCCCATTCCAGCAATTGGATTAACGAGGAACCCAATGGTCTTCATTGAAGTTTTCCGCCCAAAATTCTTCCGCTTATCCTATTCAACTGCAAATCTGTCCTTTAAACTGTACGATTAAGAAGTGGGAAAATGAAAAAAGAGATTGGGAATTTTATCCGATGTACTTGCTTTTAACCTCGTCAAGCCATGGATAAAGCTTCCTAAGTTTCTTCATGGCTTCCTCAACCTTCTCGGTTGGGTACTCGTAGGGTAACAGCTTACCGCTTAAGTAGTCTGAGTAGGCTTGCATGTCGAAATATCCGTGGCCACATAAAAGGAAGAGAATAGTTTTCTCCTCGCCTGTCTTCTTGCATTTCAGCGCATCGTCTACAGCTGCCTTTATGGCGTGGGCTGGCTCTGGAGCTGGAATTATGCCTTCTGTTTGGATGAAAAGTTTGGCAGCGTCGAAAACTTCAACTTGGTTATAGGCGACCGTCTGCAACATTTTACGGGAGGCTAGCAAGCTTATGGTGGGAGCTATTCCATGATAGCGTAGGCCTCCAGCGTGGATTGGAGGCGGTATATAGTCGTGTCCTAAAGTGTGCATTGGAACTAATGGCGTAATCCGCGCTGTGTCTCCATGGTCATAAGTGTATTCACCTTTAGTTACTGAGGGACAGGCTGTTGGTTCTACAGCTACGAATTTAACGTCTTTAGGTGCTTTTCCAGAAACCTTGTCGTAGTAGAAAGGCCAGAAAATCCCTGAGAAGCTGCTTCCCCCGCCTATGCATCCGTATATTACGTCTGGATAGTCTTCCGCCGTCTCCATCTGTTTCTTTGCTTCAAGTCCAATTACGGTTTGATGTAGCAAAACATGGTTGAAAACGCTTCCTATTCCATAATTAGCATCTTCATTTGTTAAAGCATCTTCAACAGCTTCGCTTATGGCTATGCCTAAACTTCCAGGACTATTCGGATCTTCTTTCAGGATTCTCCTTCCAGCCTCTGTATGTTCGCTTGGGCTTGCATAGACATCTGCACCGTAGGATTCCATCATAATCCTTCTATATGGCTTCTGTTGATAGCTTACCTTGACCATGTAAACGGTGCATTTCAAACCGAAAAGCATGCATCCGAACGCTAAAGCTGAACCCCACTGTCCGGCACCTGTCTCGGTAGCCATTCGCTTTATGCCCTCCTTCATGTTGTAGTAAGCCTGGGCAACCGCAGTGTTTGGCTTATGGCTTCCGGGAGGGCTAACGCCTTCATATTTATAATAGATTTTTGCAGGAGTCTTCAGTGCCTTCTCAAGTCTCACAGCCCTGAAAAGGGGAGTAGGCCTCCAAAGTCGGTAAACATCCCTAACCATTTCAGGTATCTCTATCCAACGCTCTTGGCTGAACTCTTGAGCTAATATTTGTTTGGGAAATATTTTTGGAGCCACCCCGCCTCCAGGCGCCCTGGTTTCAGTTTCTATGAAAGGCGGTAAAGGCCTAGGCAGATCTGGAAGTATACAGTACCACTGTTTCGGTATTTCCTCTTCATCTAATACGAATTTTACTGAAGGCATGTGTCATATCTCCTATATGTGGTTACATAAAAGACTTATATGTTATATTTAAGTCTTTTGAGTATATTTTTATACGTATACGTACACGTTTGAAGCCATTAAATTTTTAAGCGGCACGTTAACGGGCTTCTGTATTTTAGATATGTGAGCTATTTTCTTGGAGAAAATTATATAATGCCAGGTGGATTTCGGCGGAAGCAGCTCACCTTTCAAGGCGGCCTCCACAACCTCACTTTTCGGGTATTCTTCCCAGCTCATCCAATCTTTGACGCCTATTTTAGGCGATTGGTAGTCAACGAAAATTACCGGTATCTTTGAGCATCCCAAAGCTTGCAATGCCCCTATTCTATGGTGTCCGTCAAGGACCACTTTTGTTTTAAAATCTGCAACTATGGGCTTTTTAAGGACTCCATCCCTTTCAATTTCAGCTTTAAGGCTGCAAAGCCTTTCCTCATCAATTTTCTCATGAGGTTTTAAAGTGGACATTTCAACCATGTGAACGCCGAAGCATGGGAGAAAATCTTTCCCTCCCATTTTGGTGTGCTGCAAATTTATGCACCTATTTGTGCACAGTTCTTCAAATCTATTCTTAAACGTATATTTATGTTCATAAATGTAGACAAACATATTTATACTTTATTGAACAAAAATGTACATTAAGGAAGAAGAAATGTGGAGTAACATTAAAAAGTATTTGGAGGGGTACCCTGAAAGGCTTAAAGTAGCCCGAGTGCTAGTGGAAAATGGGTTAAGCGTCAGAGATAAGAAAATCTACCTTAACGAAATTGAAATTCCTCCTGTCCGTGTAGCCAGAGCAGCCGGAGTTGACAGGCGTACAGTAAACGAAACTTTAAAAGCCATTAAAGCCAACCGTGAATTAAGCATTATATTTGAAGGGTTAAGATCTGCTGGGCATTCCCTAAAAGAGGTTGCAAGACACATTGACTTGGGGGTTGTTGAAATAACCCCTGTTGACGCGCGAACGCCAGGCATACTTGCTAATTCAGCGTTGATCCTTGCAAAGAACGGTTTAAGCATAAGGCAAGCCATAGTTGACGATCCTGAACTTTCACCTGAACCTAAACTAGTGCTCATTGCTGAAAAGAAGATTCCAGGAGAACTTATCTCGGAATTTTTAAAGGTAAAGGGTGTGGCAAAGGTTTCTGTTTATTAAAGAGGCCTAAGATGCAAAAATGCAATGCAATCCCTGCGTCGTGCATTATGATTCAGCTAGTATTTGAAAATTTTCAGAGCAAGGTAAAGATAATTTACCTTCCCATACTCACTTGACAATTTTTAACAGTTCAGAGTTAATGAGAGGTATTTATAAAACTCTTAACATTTGGGTTTTGGAAATATTAAGATTCTTCTGAACCTTTATGAAATGTTTTAGATTCCAAAATCATTAAGTTTATCTATTTGTAACAAATAAAAATGAGGTGGTTGAATTTAGGGTTTACCTTAACTACCTTCCTTTCCATGAAGGCTTTCTCTTTTCAATAAACGCTCTTGCACCCTCTTTCTGGTCTTCAGTGCTGAACAACTGTGTAAAGAGTTTAGCTTCATACTTTAAGCCTTCAGATAAGCTCAGTTCTAAAGATTCGTTTATTGCCTCCTTGGCCGCTGCGATTATCAAGGGGCTTTTTTCCTTAACCTTACTAATAAACTCGTTAACCGCATCCATTAATTGGTCTGCAGGAACAACTTTGTTAACTAAACCAAGAGCTGCCATTTCTTTAGCAGGCAACCTATCTCCAGTAAAGATCAGTTCTTTAGCTTTCTTTTCTCCAATAACTCTTGGAAGCCTCTGGGTTCCTCCGCCTCCTGGAATTAGTCCAACATTTACTTCAGGCTGGCCGAAGACGGAATCTTCAGTTGCAAATATAATGTCGCATGATTGGGCCAACTCAAAACCTCCTCCAAGACAGAAACCATGAACTGCCGCTATGACTGGTTTAGGCATTTCCCTTATTATTTTCCCAATTACAAAGGATGTTCCAAACTCCTTTATCACTTCCTGAATCTCCAGAGGTCCGTATTCCATGAAAGCCCTAAGATCTGCTCCTGCACTAAAAGCCTTACCTGAGCCCCTAATAACAACAACTCTTACATCATTGTCCCTGCCTGCATCTTCTAAGGCTAACTTTAACTCCTTTCGCATCTCATTGTCTAAAGCATTATAACGCTCGGGATTGTTTAATGTTATCCAAGCAACACCATCTTTCTTCTCACAAATTACCTTTTTAAACTCAGCCATTCTCATCATTACCTCACGGTACCTTTAGGTCTTCTTTCATATTAATTTATTTTTCCCCGCAAATAAACATAATTTGGATTCTGCCATACTTTTACAAAAAAGTTAAATGATACCTTGCTATACATAGAACCACGAAAGGAGGTTTGTAATGAAAACTGAAGTCCCTATTATGGATGGACTTTTTGAATGGCCGTCACAGAACCCTCGTCTAATAGCTAGCAAATGTCAAAAATGCGGCAGCATACAGTTCCCCAAATCAAATGTCTGCAACAATCCTGACTGCGATCATAGTGCAGCTGTTGAAGAATGCTTTTTAAGCAATGAAGGGACTTTGTACACATATACATTACACGCTTATAGTCTAAGGGAACCTTTTCAGTATCACACAGGACCCTATATAGTTGGCGCCATAGAACTACCTGAGGGCATAACTGTTGTTAGCCGAATAAAAGTTTCGGACGAAAAGCTGCTGAGAATAGGCATGAAGATGAAGCTTAAAATCGACAAACTATACGAAGACGAGGAAAAAGCATATATGAGTTATTTTTTTGAGCCGGTGGTGTAAATATGGTTGGAAGTGCAATTGTTAGTGCGGCAATAACGGATTGGGTTGAAGCTGGACATGCCACTCCCCTACTAATCGAAAAACTTGCAGATGTTGCAGTAAAAGCCCTTAGAGAAGCAAAGACAACGCCAGGAGAACTTGATGCCATAATCACAAATACAACAGCGATACCGTTTGACAGTCCCTCTTACATAACAACTAGCGCTCAACATTTCTCCCATAGACTAGCGGAGAGAATAGGCACCAAGGATGTTCAATGCATAAATGTTTGTGCGGCATGCGCCAGCGCCTCAATATCCTTTGCAGTTGCAGACTCCATGATTAAAACTGGAGTGCTCAAAAAAGTGTTGGTAGCAGGAATTGACAACTCCCCACGGGGATTCTACTTACCAGGACAGGCTGTCCTTGACCCAGACCCATATGCTGCTGCAATAAAAGTTGTCGGCGCAACCAATCCAGCATATTGGGCTATGTGGGCGAGGCGGCGCGCATACGAAATGGGAAAACCCATTGAAGATATAAAAGAAGTTATGGCGCTAGTCAAAGAGATTCACAGCGAATACGGAGCTAAAAATCCATATGCACGATACAAACGTTTATTCTCAGCTAAAGATGTCTTAAGCTCCCCCGTGGTTTGTGATCCACTCCACCTTTACATGATATGCGCCACAAGCAGCGGAGGAGGAGCTGCAGTCGTAACAGACGACGAAACCGCAAAAAAGATAACAGATAAACCCGTGAAGATAGCCGCCTCAAACGTTGGAGGACCAGTTTACGGCGAACCCATACCTCGCCTACGTGTCTTCTCAAGCGCGGGAGGGGAAAAAGCTCTTAAACCTTTCACAGAATGGCGCAAACCCATAGAAAGAGCCTACAAACTGGCTGGCATAACAGCTGAAGACGTAGACATCATTGAATGCCACGATACAAGCTGTTTCCATACAATAAACTGGATTGACCAGCTAATGGGATGGGAAAGAGAGGAAACAGATAGACTTATCAGGGAAAGACAAATCAGACACGATGGAAAACTTCCAGTGAACTTAAGTGGAGGAACAGCGTCCTTCGGCGAGGCAGTGATGAGCCAAGCATTTGTAATGATCCATGAACTATTCAGGCAACTGAGAGGGGAAGCACAGGAAAGGCAGGCGAAAAAGAAACTTAATATAGGAGTATGCACGGCTTACGGAGCCTACGGCGCCTATGGCTGTATAATACTTGAGAAGGGATGGTGAAACCTAACAGTCACACCAACAGCTTTCAATAGATCTAGGTCTACTATGCACTAAACCAGGAATCCTAAATCCATTCTTTTTATATAATCTGTTCAATCAAAAAGCCGTTAGGATAGATCACTTACCCTTTTAGTTTATTTTTGTGCTTTTCCACAAGCTGGACAGAAAACTTCATTCCCAGTTAATTGGGCATTACAGTACTTGCAAACATGAATAGTGGTGGGCGCCTGCAAACTAATGCTCGCCTTGTATTTAACGAGAACGTTGCTAACCCTATCTTCAATTCTTGACAAGATATAAGGTTCAAATTCACGCATTTCGCCTTCGAGTTGAATCTTAACTATGCCGCTTATCAACAAAGCAAATCCAGTTACTCCTAAAATTATACCAAAAAGCTGCAAAAGCACGCCCATAAGTTCCATTAACTGAATGTTAGGAAAAGCCTTTAAAAGATAATCCATTAAAAAAGTTTGATGGAAAATCGCCAAAAGACCGAAAAGATACGCAATTAACCCTATTGTTAAAAAGAGACTTCCAACACTCAACGCTCCCCCCCTCATTTGGAATTCACCCAGCAGCTATTCTAACATTTAAGATTGATTTAAATATTTCATTTATGTTTCTAGTTTCTTATTTATTTTCGTTTTCTGAAAATTTTGTATTCTGCAATTTTTTAGCGTGCAATGATATCTTTGATGTTTTTCACCTTTCTAGGTCGTTTGAGTTTGCATGAGATTTCTAAAATTGTTTAAGGCGAAATGACTAATATTAAATCTTAATTTGCGATTATCTAAGAAATTGATATGAAGGGCTTAGAAGCAGTATCTTATTCAGAGAAATTATATAATGTTTCGAAGATTTTTCAAATGTTGAGAAGCTTCAGAAAAGTTGGATTCAAAGATGTTGGAAAGAAAAGCGAGATTTATCACAGGAACTTATCAGACGGCCATCGTGATGGACATTTTGAAAGAAGAATGGGACAAAAAGTTTTGAAACAAATTCAATAGCTGCTGGAATTTTATGGGTCATGTTTTACCTGCCCTGGATGGGTCAAGGATGGTGTAAAACCTTGTTTCCATGCACAAACGCTAAAAATAGCTGACCACATGCAAAATATGATTATTGATAAGAATCTCAGCCAAGAAATGCAACAGATTTTTCTATTATCTTTTCGACTGGACTTTGATTTAGATGCAAACCTAAATCTTCCATTTTTATTCCTAAGGCAACTCCCAATAGCTGCGTATAATACATAACTGGCAAGGACAATTTATGACCAATTATTGTCGACGCATCTTCCTGTTTTGCATCAAACATTGCATGGCAGGCAGGGCATGAATCAATAAGGCCATTAACGCCTAGTTCTTGTATAGATTTCATTTTTGTGCCAGCTAAAGTAAGGGCTGCTTCTTTATGTGAAAGCATCAGAGCCGCGCCACAACAATCCAGTTTCTCAGGATATTCTATAACGTCTGCGCCGAGGACTTTGATCAGCTCGTCAAGCTTGTGCGGGGTTTCTGAGTTGTCGACTGTGGCTATATTGTGCGGTCTAATTGTTTGGCACCCTATATGAGTGGCAAATTTTAAGCCTTCTAATCTTTTTTTAATTTTTTGTTTAATTATATCTAGGCCTATGGCGTCATATAAGAAATCTACTACGTGCCAAACTTTGATGTCTGAAGAATAGTTGAGCCCTTCTTCTTTCAGTAAATTTGTTATTTTTTCTCGGAGGCTTTCGTTTTCTTTAAGCGAATGGAGAGCTTCGGAAATGGTGAAGTAGCATCGGCTACATGGAGTAAGTAAATCTTTGCATCCCAGTTCATTTACAAGGGTTAAAATCCTTGCTGATGCGAAGGTTGCCGCAAAAATATTTAAGCTTTTTAAGACATCACCGCAACAGTGCATCTCACGTAGGTCAACAAGCTCTATCTCAAATTTAGGCATAACCTGGCGCACTGATATTTCGTAGGCATATTGGGATGTAAGTATCCTACAACCCCAAAACACTGGAAGTAACCTCATACCTCATACTCCTCTAAAGTCCTTAGGAAAGTTGTTTTAAATGAGTCTGTTGGATATCTTATCTTTGGCAAGCCAAGCTTCTCTCTGTCAAGTGTCTCCATTTTTTTTGTAACTAAACTTTCCGTAGTCATCATAAGACCAGATTCAAGGATTAGGGAGACGGCTTTTAAATAGGCTTCAGGTATTTTTCCCCCTTGTTTAACAGTGATGTTTCGTAGAATCATTATCACATGATATGGTGATGCTTTTTGTGGGCATCTTTCAGTGCATTTTAGGCATGTTGCACACGTCCAAATAATATCTGAGGCAATAAGCTCCCGTATAAAACCTAATCTTGTGAGTTCCATCACGTGATGAGGTGTAAGTTCTAAAAGTTTGAATGCTGTGCAACCGCTGGTGCACTTAGAACACTGAAAACAATAAGTTAGCTTTTCGCGTAATTTTCGCATAATTTCCTCCAACAACTCTTCGTTTGATTTGCCCATTGACATTAGGTCGGTCAAGCTCATTTAATCGCTTCCTATTTCACAGCCAGAGCAGCATGAATCTGAGCCGAGATTTGATTATAAGTATAGTGTTGCATTTCAATTGCACGTGTAGGACATGTGCTGGAGCATACCCCGCAGCCCTGACATTTAACATCAATGATTTGGGCTTTAGGTCTCTCCACGCCGTTTATGATATCGGTTTTTATCGATATGGCGTCAAAGGGGCATACCGACTCACATATCCTGCATCCGCTGCAAAAATCTTCATTTACAACAGCCTTTAAAGGCTCTATATCAATTTCCCCTTTTAAGAGTAGGTCAATAACCTTAGCTGCTGCCCCACTCGCTTGTGCAACACTATCTGGGATATCTTTTGGACCTTGGCATGCTCCAGCTAAGAAAATCCCACTTCTAGAGGTTTCAAGTGGACGTAATTTCGGATGTGCCTCTAATAAGAAGCCATCCGCGCTTCTTGGAATGCGAAATACCTCGCTTATTTTGCTTAACTCTTCTCCTGGTATGAGACCACAAGCTAAGACAACCATATCCCCGTGAATTTCTAAAAGCTTATTTATGATTTTTTCATAGATAATGACGGATAATGTTCCATCTTGGGCTTTTCTAACCTCTGAGGGGATTCCCGCTAAAAAGTTAATACCCATACTTCGTGCTTTTTTATAAAATTCTTCATAACCCTTACCAAAAGAGCGAATGTCGTTAAAGCATATGAAGATGTCAACATCTCCCCCAAGTTTCTCCCGAGCCAAAACAGCTTGTTTCAGACTTACCATACATCCAACACGGCAGCAAAAATCATGAAATCGACTATCTCTCGAGCCAATACATTGTATGAAGACTATACTCTTTGGAGGTTCCCCGCTCTCGGGGCAAAGAATTTTCCCACCAGTTGGGCCTGATGCGTCGGACATTCTCTCAAATTGAATGTTGGAGATTACATTCTTGAAGCGCCCATAACCAAGTTCAGGTATTTTCCTTGCATCAAAAACCTCAGCGCCGACCGCCAAAATTATGCAGCCTACTTTAAGTTGAATCGTTTCCGGTTGTTGTTCAAAGTTTATGGCTTTAGCCTCGCAAACCTTCATGCATTTACCGCAAACATCTTTACCGTATTTTAACCGCAGACAATAGTTAGGGTTAATTATCGCCACGTTTGGTACTGCGTGGGGTGAATAGATCGATATGGCGCGTGTCTGACTCATACCCTCGTTAAATATGTCTGAAACCTTTACAGGGCACGCCTCCCTACAGAGTCCACACCCGACACATTTATCTTCATCAACGTATCTAGGCTTTTTTAAAATAGTAACCTCATAATTTCCAACAAATCCGCTTACGTTCGCAACTTCACCGTCGGTTATCAAGGATATATTTGGGTGTTGAGCCGCTTCAACCATTCTAGGAGTTAATATGCAAGCGCTACAGTCAAGGGTTGGAAACGTCTTGTCAAGCTGAGCCATAAGCCCACCTATGCTCGGTGCTTTCTCAACTAGGTACACTTTTAAACCTGCATTGGCCAAGTCAAGTGAAGCTTGTATTCCCGCTATGCCTCCACCAACAACTAAAACGCTTTTTTCAACACTTATCTTGCTTTTTCCTAATGGTTCCAAAAATCTTGCCCTAGCTATGCCCATTCGAACAAGTTCTTTCGCCTTTTCGGTAGCCTTTTCAGGATCCTCAGCGTGAACCCATGAGCAATGCTCCCGTAGATTAACAACTTCAAGTAAGTATTGGTTTAATCCCGCATCTTCTATTGTTTTACGAAAGGTTTCCTCATGCATACGAGGCGAACATGCCGCAATAACAACCCGTTCAAGTCCATACGTTCTAATATCCTCTTTAATCATACTTTGCCCAATATCAGAACAAATATACTGGTAATGTTTTGCTACGACGACGTCCGGCAGTTTTCGAGCATAGTCGGCAACGCTTTCTACATTAACTGTACCAGCGATATTTAAGCCGCAATGGCAAATATAGACGCCTATTTTAGGCATTTTATGCACATCTTTGGTCGTATGTTCTTTTCATCATAGCTTGTCCGTTTAATTTTTAACGTCTTATCGTTTGCTTAAGTGTTGCAATCAAAGCCGGGAGTATTTGGTAAAGATCGCCGACAACAATGTAGTCGGCTGCTTCAAATATAGGTGCTTCTGGATCTTTGTTTATTGCTATTATGACCTTAGAATCTCGTATTCCTGCTATATGTTGGATCATACCTGAAATCCCGCAGGCAACATAAAGGTCTGGCTTGACTTTTTTACCTGAAAGACCAACCCACTCTGTAAACCATTTCCTGTCTTCTGCCAATGGTCTACTGTTCCCTACAAACCCGCCCAAAAGTTCAGCCAATTCTTCTAACATCTTAAAATCTTCTTTCTTCTCTATCCCTCTGCCGCCTGAAACAATTACTTTTGCTTCTTCAATCCGAACCTTTGCAGCTTCAACAGGTTTAATCTCAACTATTTCCAGTTTCTGTTCTTCCGGTTTGACATCAACATTCACTATTTCAGCTCCTTTCTCTGTTGGCCTTGGTCTTTCAAATGCTCTGGGCAACACCGTTATTATTTTAGGCTTAGTTCGGCTTTTTTCCAATGCGATGCCGTTTCCGCCGTAAACTGTTCTCGTAGCTATCAGCTCTTTATCACTATTTATCTCAAGCCTGAAAGCGTCTGGTATCAGTCCGCTTTTTAGCCGCGTTGCTAACCTTGCAGCTAACTCTTTTCCTCGCCTAGTCGAGCCTATCATAATTATCTCGGGATTATATTCTACAACTAGATTGTGTAAGACTGAAAGACATGCATCTATTTGAAAATTCTTGAAAGTCGGGTGATCCGCCACATAAATTTTGTCGGCGCCGTATTTCGCTAAATCGTCTATTTGTTCTTGAACGCCGCTTCCCATAACTATCGCTGCGAGTTCCCTCTGAAGTTTATCCGCGATTTCTCTTCCTTTGCCAAGCATCTCTATAGTTAAATTTAGGTTTTCCGAAAAAACAAATACGCCGTCATGCGTACTCATAATTTTAAAATTCCCTCCTGAATTAGGGCTTTAACAACTTTTTCCGCAACTTCGTTAGCGCTTTCGCCTTCAATTTTCATTTTTTTCCTTTCAACTCTAGGCGCTGAAACCTCTAATACTTCAATGGCCGCTTTAACCTCTTCATTTGGGACCCCCAAATCTGAGAGGGACCACGTAACAACCTCTTTCTTCGAAGCCTTAATAACATCCATTAAGGTAGGTACTCTGGGAACGTTGATTTCCTTAGTGACCGTAATTAACACAGGCAGCTGTGCTTTAACAACTTCTGAACATTCCTCTAAGCTGCGTTCAGCAATTACAACGTTATTTTCTAAACCCAACTTTCGCACGTAACTAATTACAGGTAAGCCTAGAATCTCGCCAAGTCTGGGGCCTACTTGGGCTGAATAACTGTCAATACTGGCTTCCCCACAGAGGATAAGGTCAAATTTGCCAATCTTGTTAATTGCCTTAGCCAAAATAAAGGCGGTCATAAAGGCGTCTGCGTCTTTAAGAAGAGGATCTTTTATTAGAAAAGCTGTATCAGCTCCTATGGCTAACGCCTCCCTGAGCGCTGAGGATGCATCTTCCGTTGTTAAAGTTAAAGCTATGACTTTACCTCCAAATTTTTCCTTTATCCTTACAGCTTCTTCTAAAGCATTCTTATCGAAATCGCTAATTTTTCTAGGGGCTGTAGTAATTATTAGCCTACGAGTAGCTGGTTCAATCCTTATTTGTGATACATCTATAGCATATTTTAAGCACACAATTATTGTAGGCATATTGTATCTCCAAATCCAAATTTCCAGCATTTAATATAGCTATGGCTAATCCTTACTTTCAGCTTTTTATTTCGGATTATTTGTACGGCATGTATTCTCTTCCAAGGAGTTCACGAACCACAACTATTTTCTGAATGTTTAGTCCCCCTTCAGCTCCCACCACATATGACATTACGCCCCGCCATGCAGCTTCAAAAAGGTATTCCTTCGTATACCCTGCCGCACCTAGCCATATCATTGCCTTTTCAGCTGCTTGTAAAGCCAGTAACGGGCCTTTCCATTTTGCCATAGATATCCATTTTGCAATTTCTGTTGGCTTGAAAGTTTTAGCTTCTGATATCTTTATCGGCATTCCTTCCTCTTGATATCTTATATCTTGCATCCAAGCTGTTTTAAGAGTCATAAGTCGCAATGCCTCCATCTCCATATATATCTCAGCCACTTCAAATTGGATTGCTTCATACTTGGCAAGCGGCCAGCCAAACACCTTTCTTTCTTTTATGTAAGGAATAGCTTCATCAAGAATCCTTTTTGTAGCTCCGACACAACTTGCTGCTATCATTAATCTTGCATTATCAAAGCCTTCCATAGTGTTGTAGAAGCCTCTGCCGACTTCTCCAAGTCTATACTCGTCTGGAATGCGTACATTCTTTAATACAAAACCTCCTGTAGAAATGGCCATTCTTCCAGCATCCCTATAAGGTTCCACAACTTCAACACCATCAGCGTCTATTGGAACAAAGAAAGCAGTCATGTTACGGTGGGGGGCTTCAGGAGTCAAAGGGCCTGTTCTTGCGTTTACCCAGTATCCGCCGCCCCAAAGCTTACACTCTTCTGTGCCGCTGATAAACGTTTTCTCACCATTAAGCACCCATTCATTCCCTTCTTTTTTCGCTGTTGTTTTATGTCCTGCAACATCTGAACCGCCTACTGGTTCTGTCGTTGCAATACCGATAAATTTCTCTCCTTTAATAGCGGGTTTCACATATTTTTCCCTAACAATTTCTGAACAGTATCTATTGATTGTGAATCCCCATCCGGTTTCGACGGCCATAAATCCTGCGGCGGTAGCTACTGTTGGGTCACAGTAACCTATAACTTCAGCAATAAGACATTGTGTTTTCCAATCGATTCCTAATCCTCCATGTTCCTGTGGTACTGTACCCATAATGGCACCGAGTTTTCCTAGACCTTCAGCTATATCTTTAGGATAAGGATGCCCCTCATCGTCCATCTTTCGGACACGCTCAGGCGTAATATTTTTGTCACACCATTCTTTAACGGCTTTAACTATAAGCTGTTGACTTTCAGTCTCGGTAAAATCAAACACCATTGTTTATCCTCCTAGAGGTTATTGTTAAAAAACTAACATAAATAAATATTTATTGGCTAAATATCGCTTGTTTGCTTGCAAGAACGGAACACGAAGATATTCTTAAAAAGTCAACATTTTCCTTGAAGGCAATTAATTACAAGTTTAGCTACATCGCCTGGCTTTTCAGCAACTTTTATTCCAGCACTTCTTAAAGCTTCAATTTTACTATCTGCCGTTCCAGCTCCTCCCATTATTATTGCTCCTGCATGACCCATACGTTTACCTGGGGGAGCTGTACGTCCAGCTATATATGCTACCACGGGCTTAGGGTAATTCACCCTTGCCACGTAGTCGGCTGCCAGCTCCTCTAGGTTTCCGCCAATTTCACCTATCATTACCACTGCTTTTGTCTGCTGGTCTTTTTCAAACATTTTTAACACGTCGATAAAGTTTAAGCCGGTTATAGGGTCTCCTCCTAAACCTATACATGTGGATTGTCCAAGGTTTTTCGTGGAGAGACCTGCAGCTATCTCGTATGTAAGCGTACCGCTTCTTGATATTATTCCAACTATTCCAGGTTTGAAAATATGTGAAGGCATTATTCCAAGCCTGCTTTTGCCAGGTGTTATTATTCCCGGCGTGTTAGGTCCAATTATTATAGAGCCCAACCTTCTTGCATGTTCCATCATCATAATTGAGTCTTTTATTGGAATTCGCTCTGTTATCACTACTAATGTTTTTATTCCGTTTTCTAAAGCCTCTAAAACTGCGTCAGAGGCAAAGGGTGCTGGAACAAAAATTATGCCTGCATTTGCCGGGTGTTCTTGTAAAGCCTCCTCCCCAGTGTCGTAAACTGGAACCCCGTGAACCGATGCGCCTCCCTTTCCAGGTGTAACCCCTGCAACGATTTTGGTTCCGTATTCAAGCATAAGTTTTGTATGGAAGCTTCCCTGAGTCCCGGTGATTCCCCAAACTATTGCCCTTGTATTTTCGTCTATTATTATTCCCATTTAATCACCTATGCTTTTAGATATTTCAACGGCTCTCTGCGCTGCCTCTTCCATGCTTTCTAAAACTTCAATTCCGGCTTCTGTAAGTATTTTTTTCCCTTCCTCCTCGTTTGTGCCGACAAGCCTTATAACCATGGGCTTCATTACTCCAACCATTTTTTTCGCTTCAAGTATTCCTCTAGCAACGTGGTCGCAGCGGGTTATTCCTCCAAGGATGTTTATGAAAACCACTCTAACACTTGGATCAGACAGGACTATACGTAGGGCGGCGGCTATTCTTTCCGGTGGAGCCCCGCCTCCTATGTCTAGGAAATTCGCCGGTCTACCACCGTAAAATTGAATTGTGTCTAATGTTGCCATCACTAAGCCTGCTCCATTTCCAATAACTCCGATTTCACCCTCAAGTTTCACATAGGCTAAATCGTTTTTCATGGCTTCTATTTCCTGCCATGTTAATTCACCCTCTTCCTCCAAAAGTCTCTTTCTATACTCTTGCTGTCGGAATAGAGCGTTGTCGTCGATGATTATACGGGCATCTGCTGCTATGAATTTTCCCTCAGCTGTTTCAATAAGTGGATTCATTTCAATTAATTCCGCATCGTACTCCAAACCTATTCTGTATAATCTTTCAAAAATTCTTCCAAGCTCAGATAACGCTCCTCCGCCATAACCCATCTTTCTTGCAATCTGCCTCGCATTGAAGGGATAAAAACCTTTCAATGGGTCTATTTGAAACTTTATGACTTTTTCAGGAAATTGCTTGGCAACCTCCTCTATATCCATCCCACCAAAAGAAGAAGCAACTGCAACATAGGTTCGGTTAAATCGGTCAATTGTTATGCCAAAATAAAGCTCCCTCTTAGCCTGAATTTTCTCCTCAATCCAAACACTTTTAACAGGCATACCTTTTATTTGCATGCCAAGCAGCTTCTCCGCCGCCCTCTCAACTTCTTCAACAGATTCTGCAAACAAAATGCCGCCAGCCTTGCCTCTTCCAGCAACCAGAACCTGCGCTTTCACAACGAAAGGGGGATTTATTTTAGCCGCTACCTCACGGGCTTGGCTTACGCTTGTAGCAAGACCCCCCTGCGGTATCGGAATGCCAAATTTCGCAAGAACATTTTTTGCTTCATACTCATACAGCTTCATTTTCATCCCTCAACATAAAGCTTCCATAGGCTGTACATAAACATCCCTAAAGTTATAATGAGCGCCTGCATATTTAATGTCTCCACCGCTTAATTAATTGTAGAGCTAACTAAAGTTTTACTTTTTATTTAAAATTTTCGCGAGCAAGACATGTGCCGTTTGTAATGTACTAATGCAGGCGTCCGTGGCCATGCCACTGCTGATTAATAGCGTTTCGGCTTCATTTT
>JAVZIQ010000022.1:0-26685 GCA_038871175.1 Bathyarchaeia archaeon
AATACTCGATGTATTAAAAAAGTATGTTGAGGATCAAGGTAAATAATATGACACAAATAGAAAAGAACAGTAGAATAAGTGAAAAATATGTTAGTAACGCTCCAATTATGGCTGTTGCCTGGGAAACAAAGTTGTAGAATAACGCTTTATTTTTTCCTATTCCCCCGTAAACCAGCACTCCGAAGTCTCCTATCTCCTGAGGGATCTCATGGAAGATAACTGCTAGAGTCGTTACAAAGCCTAGGTCTTGGGAAACCATGAAGGTGGCGGCTATAACCATTCCATCAACAAAGTTGTGGATTCCATCACCTAAAAGGTTTAGATAGGCAAACATGTGTGTTGAACATTCTTTTTCATGACAGTGACGCCAATATAGAAACTTCTCCATGGCGAAAAAGACAATTATGCCGAAAATTACACATCCGAAAGTTAATGTTAATTCTCCGTCGGGGTTTATGGATTCAGGCAGTAAGTGGAAGAATGCCCCTCCGAGAAGGGTGCCTGAGGCAAAGCCGACCAAAACCATTGTTAAACGTTTTAGAAGTCCCTCATTTAAGCCTATGAATATTACCCCTATGAAGGAAATTAGGCTTACTATAACAACTGAAATGAGGATTAAAACTAAGGTGTACATCAAGTCTTAATGATTAAGCCCTTTCCTTATTAAAATATCGACTTAAATGGTTGTTAAAAAACGTTTTCTGAAAGTTCTTGAAGCATTTCACAGGCCTTGCAAATCTCCTGAGATGTGGGTTCACCGCATTGAAGGCATTCTCTTAACCCTTCTTTTCCAACAGTTTTCTCCATTGCCCTGCGGATTTTCTCAGCTGAATTGATTAATGCAAATTTTAACCCTGAATGTTTCTCCTCCATCCTGTTAAGGAAAAAGCGCACATCGCTACGCATGGCCTGTGAGGCATAGGGACAAGGATAGCGTTGAAACTTTATCCCCTTAAAATAAGCGAATAGGGCTGTTTCCCTCTCAGGTATTTGGCAGAAGGGCTTTATCCTCTTAACAAGTTTTGGGTGAGCCTCATCTGTGAAGGGTTTCTCCCTTGCCAATCGGAGGGCGTCGCCTTGGAGGATGTTTAAAAGCACTGTTTGAGCCTCATCGTCTAAGGTGTGGGCTGTTGCAAGCTTCTCTGCTTTAACCTTTCTCGCAATTATGTTCAAAGCCTTCCTCCTTAAAACTCCACAGTAGGCGCATGGCGTTAGCCTCAGCCCACGCTTAGCCCTTAACCTTTCAACAATTTCATCTAAAGTGAAACCGTATAGCTCCTTAAAGGAGATTACATGGTGTTCCACGCTGAGCTTTTCACAGTTTTCCATGGCTATCTCTATGGCTTCATCTCGATAGCCCTTAATTCCTTCGTCTACTGAAACCGCTACAAGGGAGGATTTCGGGTATTCCCGCTCAATTTTTGCAAGCACATGAAGGAGGCTTACGCTGTCCTTACCTCCTGAAACTGCCACAGCCACCCTGTCATCATATTCAAGCATGCCGTATTCAGCTATGGTCGTCCTAACCTTGTTCTCAACTGATTTAACGAAGCATCTTCTGCAAAGCCTTTCGCCAGAATAAGGCCTATGATAGAAGGCTTCTCTATTTCGGCATATGGTGCACGTTACGTTTTCCATAGGATTTCACAGCTTTTAGGCTTACAATTAAAAGAGAAGATTCAGGTAAATAGCCTTTTAACAAGGGTTTTAGGCTAGTTATGCTCTATCCAATAATGGTTGTTATGGCTGAGAAACCCATTAGACGTTTAGAGTTTAGAGAAGTCTATTACGACGTTGACCATTGGAGGCTTCTTCATAGGCTGAGGTTTAAAGCCTTAAAAATTATGGAGGCTCTGGAAAGATTTAACATTGAATCGATTGTTCACGGGAGCATTGCAAGGGGAGATGTGGATTATAAAAGCGACGTGGATGTGTTTATACCTGAGCCGCCTTCATCCTTTACCGTTGAAACAGCCCTTGAACAGGCATGCATACCTCTTAAAAGGCGTATTGTTGTTCAGGCTACACCTGCATATGCAATGAAGGCTTATATAGAAGTTGAGGAAAAAACAAGCGTCTCTTTTCCTTTAATGATTATGCGTAGGATTGAAAGGGAGTTCTACAGGTTCGGCGGAGAGGCCCAAATGGAAGATTTAAGGAGAAACATTAGGGTTCTAGGAGTTGACAAGCGCCTAATGCTCATCGAGCCTACAGAGAAAGGACATAAAGAAACTTCTATTGTAGGAATTGAGGAGCACGTTGCAAAAATGCTTGGCATATCAGTTGAAACGGTTTTAGACAGGGTTCACGCCCTCCTAAGGAGGGATGATGTTGGAAGGACAGGCGTATTTATTGAAGTGGAACTGGAGGATGACGAAACCTTCGAAATGGTTTTAAAAAGGATTTCTGAAAAAAACCCGGCTGTTCGTAGAAGGCTGAAAAAGTTTGAGGGCTAGTCTGGAGGGGAGAAACGTAGGAGGGCAGCTACTCCTCCTAAGGCTGTGATTTTCAATCCAGCCTCATGCTCTGTGCTTACAACAATTATTTTTCCACCCATCCTCTCCACATCTTTCATCAATTCCTCTAGGGTAAGCCTCTCTTCATCGGGAGCCATTCTAAGTTTTGTATCTGCTATGACGAGTTTTTCAACAGCTCCAATGGCTGCTGCTTTTCCAACTTCTTCGGAACCGTAAGCAACATTCTTCTCGTTTTTACCTAATCTTTTTAAAATCTCCTCCACAACCTCTGTTTCTTCAACTATTCTCAGGTTTTTCATGGCTTTTGTAAGGACTCCTGAGCGTATAGCCTCATATATTCCGGCTGCTCCGCTGTTGTTTACACTTTTAACGTCCACAACAAGTCCAGCTACTTCTGGAGCGCGGTTTTCCAAAAATTTTATGAAATCATTTTTTATGAAGCCCACGCCTATCACAGCTATTGGGTTTCGATTTTCACTTAATATTTGGCGTATACTTTCTAGGGCTTTCTTGAACAACTCCATAGTTGCCATTGTCCTTTTATCAGCTTCAAGCTTTCCTGGAAGCCTAGCCCTGTCCTCAACTTTTATCTCCACGCCGTACTGGGTTGTCTTGGCTATGGCGAAGCCCTCATCGTCAATGCAGACAATTATCATCGGCTTTTCAGAAGCTTTCCCAGCAGCCTCCAACCTTTCAATTTGGTGGTCTGCCCACTCCTCCTTCACTATTGTTATAGGCGTGTTTAATGTGAGGTTTAAAGTGTGATGGGCTCCTGTTGGAACAATCTCCGGAGCCTCACATATCCTTCCATGAACTCTAAGCCTTCCAAGAAGCCTATCCCACGAAACCCTCTCCACTTTTACGCCTATGAAGACTGATACTCTTTCTCCGCTTTTTGCCCTTGCATACTTCTCATCTGTTTTTATTTCCCTTGTGGTGTAGGCGTAAACCTCATCGTTCTTGTAGATTATGTTGTATAGATGCCATAAATCGTCAAGAGATTCAGGTACGACTTTCACATAGCCCTTTTTAAGGTTCATTTCAAGGATTTTCAAATTTAAGCCCTTGGAATGGGAAAATAAATGAAAGTAAAAGGCTTTTTGCTTTCAGTATTTTCTGCGATGAGGCCTAACGAGCTCTTCAAGTATGCTTAACATGTCTGGAACTTTTGTCACAATATCTGAAAAAGTGAGTATGCCTACAAGTTCATCATTATTCCTCATAACAAGAAGCCTTTTCACACCCTTTTTCGCCATAATTTTTGCAGCCTCGTTTATACTTGCATTTTCATCTATAGTTATAACAGGGCTTGACATGATCTGTTTGGCTGTTAGGGTTTCAGGAGCTAAGCCCGGTTCAACAACCCTTTTTAAAATATCCTTCTCAGTTATTACTCCCACAGGACGCTGGCTTTGAACAACAACCACTGATCCTATGTCAAACTTGTTCATAGCCGCCACAACTTCCTTAACGCTTGAATCAGGTCTAACAACCTTAACATTCTTAGTCATCACATCCCTAACCAGGACTATTCCGGCCAATTCAACAACCTCCAAAGTCGCTTTTAACTATGCCTTAAAAAGTATTAAAAGGTGTTCCCACAACCTATCTTTATAGGGAGCGGATCAGCCATAAAAGTGTCCTTTTGGCTTTTAGATGTAAACTACGAGGTTAAGGATCATCAGCCTGAAATGTGGCTTTGGGGTTTAGACCCCGACGGAAAAAGAGTTTTAATTATTGATAAAAAATTCCTTTCGTACTTTTACATGGTTATTGAAGAAGGCTATGACCCTGCTAACATTGTCAGAATAATTGATTCCGCAAGAACTGAATATCCATTCATAACAAGGGTTGAGGTTGTGGACAGGAAGCTCTTCGGCAAACCTGTTAAAGCTTTAAAGGTTTACTGTAAAGACCCTGAGGTTATGGTAAAATATGCCAAAGCCCTTCGAAAAATGGAAGGCGTTAAGGAATGCCTTGAAGATGACATTCGCTATTCCATGCGCTACCTAATAGACAATAACGTTGTTCCATGCGGCTGGCATGAAGTGGAAGTTTCAAGGGAAATAAAAGACTTAGAAGTTCAAGTTGACAAAGTTTACCTAGCTGAATCCCACCCTAAACACGTCGAGAAAACAGATATTCCAAAACTGGCTATTCTAGGATTTTCCATGATATGTTACAGCAGGGAAGGCTCACCTAAACCTGAAAGAAACCCTGTTATAATAATTTCAGCCGCAACCAATAATGGAGATGAAAAACAGTTTATCGCCGACGAAGACAGAGATGACAAGCCTGTTCTAGAGGCTTTCATAGACTACGTCAGAAAATTCGACCCTGACATCCTAGTGGGATATGGGGTGAATAGGCAGGACTGGATTTACCTAAATGAAAGGTGTAGAAGGCTTGGTTTAAGCTTCCATATAGATAGGGCTAAGACAGAGCCCCACACAAGCGTTTACGGCCATGTCTCAATAACTGGAAGGGCGAACATTGACCTTTTCGATTTCGCCGACGAGTTTCCAGAAGTCAAGGTTAAAACATTAGAGAACCTTGCAGACTATTTAGGAGTTATGAAAATTGAAAACCGCATTTTAATCGAAGACGTTGACTTCGCGGATTACTGGGAGGATAAAGCTAAACGGGAAAACCTGAAAAGGTTTTCCATGGAAAACACCCGATGCATAATGGGAATAGCCTATGCCATATTAGACTTTGCAACGCAGCTTTCAAGCCTTGTAGGCTTACCATTAGACCATGTGGGAACAGCGGCTGTGGGATTCAGAGTTGAATGGTTCCTTATAAAAAATGCCTATAAAACCGGGGAGCTTGTGCCTAAAAGGGTTGAGCAGCCTTACAGGCCTTACGCAGGAGCCATTGTGCTGAACCCTAAGCCTGGAATCCATACGGATATAGCTGTTTTAGACTTCGCCTCAATGTATCCAAACCTGATGATAGCCTACAACATATCTCCAGACACATATATATCGCCTGGGGAGCCTACACCCAAATGCGGCGTTTATGAAGCGCCAGAGGTTAAGCACAGGTTTAGAAGGGAACCCTCAGGTTTCTACAAGGAAATTCTTTCTGAGCTTATAAAAGCAAGAAACGATATTCGCTCTAAGATGAGGGTTTACCCTCCTGAAAGCTTTGAACATCGTGTTTTAGACGCTAGACAAAAGGCTGTTAAGGTTATTACAAACGCCTCCTACGGCTATGCAGGTTGGATTGGGGCGAGATGGTACATCAAGCCTGTTGCTGAAGCGGCAACAGCTTGGGGTAGACACACAATACTTAACGCAATTGAAATGGCAAAGAAACTGGGGTTGAATGTGGTTTACGGCGACACGGACAGCATCTTCATAAAATACGAACCTGAAAAAGTTGAAAAATTGGCTGAGGAAATTTCATCTAAACTCGGCTTAGAGGTTAAGCCGGACAAGATTTATATGAGGATATTCTTTACAGAGGCCAAGAAACGTTACGCTGGGCTTCTCCAAGATGGAAGGCTTGACATTGTAGGTTTGGAGGTTATAAGGGGAGACTGGGCTGTGGTAGCCAAAAAGGTTCAGGAAAAAGTTGTTGAAATAATATTGAAAGAACAGTCTCCGAGTAAGGCTGCAACGTTTACTAAAAAGTTCATTTATGAGTTAAGACAGAGGCGTGTACCCTACCGCGACCTTATAATTTGGAAAACCCTGACAAGGCCTGTTGAAGAATACGCTGTTAAAACATCCCATGTGGAAGCTGCCAAGATGTTAATGGAGAAGGGGTGGAAGCTAACAGTGGGAGACAAAATAGGCTATGTTGTTGTATCTGGAACTGGACGCCTCTACGAGAGGGTTAAACCCTACATTTTTGCATCCTACGATGAGGTGGACATAGAATATTACGTGACAAACCAGGTTGTTCCAGCAGCTGCAAGGATTCTTGAATTTTTCGGAATAACTCAGGAGCAGCTTTTAACAGCCGGGATTGAGGGAAAAAGCATTGAAAACAGGAGGCTTACAGACTTCTTCGGAGGCTAAATCTCCATTATGTCTGCGAAGGTTGCAAGCTGAACGTTTAGAGGAGTTTTAACAGCTTCAGAGATGCGTGAAGCTATAAGGTTCTTAATGTTTTTCTCACCTGCCACATCCACAATTCTCTGGGTTATTATGCCGTCGAAAACCACTGTGTCTACTCCGCTCACCTGTTGAAGCCTCTCCACAAGCTGGCTTACTGGAAGTCTCTCCATAACCTCAAATTTTTCGTTGAGGAGAACGGCTTCAAGTGTTCCTTCTAAGTCTTTGGCTATTTGAACTATCTCCTTGGGAAACTCCAATCTACGCTTTTCCCTTTTAGGCTTTAAAATTTCCTCTACGGAAACTTTCGCCTCTAATGACTCGAAGATCTCCTTACAGTTTAACTCTTCAACCTCCTTTCCCCTAGGAGCCCTCGCTATATACTTGAGGTTGGTCACTTGCAGAAGTTCTTTTAATATGAGGTCTCCTCCTCTATCTCCGTCTAAGAAGGCTGTTGCTGTCTTCTCTTTACAAAGCTTTTTTATTGTCTCAGGGATTTTTGCTCCCTCTAGGGCTATAACGTTGTTCATTCCGCAGCGCATAAGGTTTATAACGTCAGCCCTTCCCTCAACGATTATAATCTCCTTTGCGCTTTCAATTTCAGGCCCTGCTGAAAGCTCTTCAGGACCATATTTTTCAACCTTAGCTATTTTAAGGGTTTCAGCAACCTCTTTGAAGACCTCGTCCACTGAGGGCATAGACTCTATAGTCCACTGGTGTAGTATTTCCTTAGCCCTGTCAATTATGGCTTTTCTTCTAGCTTCTCTAACGTCTTCGATTTTTTCAAGGGTTACCTTTGCAGCGCATGGGCCTACTCTGTTTATGCTTTCAATGCTTGCAGCTAAAAGCGCCGTTGAAACTCTATCAAGGCTTGTTGGAATAGTTATTGCACCTGTTGTCTTATCCTGTTTTGAGTGAAGTTCAATTTCTATTCTGCCAATTCTACCAGACTTCTGCAGCTCTCTAAGGTCCAGTTCAGGTCCGAAAAGCCCCTCTGTCTGCCCGAAAACTGCGCCTATAACATCCGGCTTTTCAACTACTCCATCTATTTCAAATCTTGCGCGAATTACATACTTTATAGTAAGGGTTTGCGATGAACCCGTAAGCGTCACCTCGTTAACCTTTCATTTATTAGTTTGCTACGTGATGAGAGAACCGTGCTCCCAAAATGATTAATGACCATTCGGTCTATATTACCTTTATGTATTAAAAATCAAATGTTCTAGCTTTTGAGGCAAAGCTTAACTCACTCATGTGTTTTGGATTCCAAAGTTTTCAGGTAGGAGGATAAGCCTTCTACGTCTTTAACCTCTCTCCTAATCATTGCCTGGAGGGCATTCCAAAAGTTTAGGTTAGGGGTTACTCCAGCCTTTTCAAGGCGCTGCTTTAACTTTTGAGTCCACTCCCTTCCCCTCCTGTCGAAGTCTAACATTAAAATGACCTCCCGTGCACCTGTTTCTAAAATTTCTGAGACAACATCTAACATGGATTTGCCTCCAGTTTTAGCTGATAAAATTTTTCCACTTACGCCTAAAGCCTTTAGGGCCTCAACGTCTTTTCTCCCCTCAACTATTATGGGGATTCCCTTAGCGGATTCCTGAACTAGATTTTCAAGAATGAGACGTATTTTCTCTTCCTTTTCCATTAGGCGTGTTGACAAATCAGTTACCCTGAAACTTGTGCGGCTTTAACTGTTTCTAGGCATTCTTTTGCTTCTCTGTCTGTTTCAAAGTATTTTCTTATAGGTTCAAGAATGGCTGCAAGCTCTCTGGCCACTGCGTTTTTTAAGTCTTGAGGGTGAATTTTTCCATTCATATATTCTTTTTCCAGCTCCGTATAGCTGTTAAACTGAACTCTTCCCCCATACTTTGCATGTCTTTCTATCTCTAAGGTTTGTCTTTCATGGAAAACTATGTATTTTACAATGTCGAGAATAGGGTTGAAATCCACTTGTCTTTCTGGACACCATGCTTTTTTAAGCTTCATCCTTATCTCATCCTCTCCGTCGTGGATGAATATGGCTGTCCAAGGTTTTGATTTACTCATTTTGCTTGCTTCAAAAAGCTCCTGCCTTGTCTTAGCTGTTAAAGTGGCTGGCTTAGCTATTCCCATTAATAGATGATGGTGTAAAGCCACAGGCTTCTGCCAACCCATTTTCGGGAACACTTCCCTAGCCAGCACATGGGCCTTCCTCTGATCCATGCCTCCGTGAGGTATATCTGCGCCTATAGCCTTAACGTCAACAGCCTGCATTGGAGCATAAAAATATTGGGAGAGATCCAGTTTTTCAAATTCGCTTCTACCCATTATCGTCATGCACCGCCTACTCCTTGAAATTGTCATATGCTTAGAAAACTTGATGAGGCTACGCCAATACTCGTCATTGTTATGGTAAAGGTCTGATCCCAAAACAATTTTAACTCCTGGACAGAAAAATTTAAAGGCTTTCTCATAGTACTTCGCAGCCTTTAGAATTTTATCCCAGTCCCCTCCGAACTTGTCGTTTATAAAGCTGTGCCAATCAGCCAAATAAACCTGACATTTCACTCCAGCCTTTATTAAATCATTTATTTTAAAACCTGAAATAATCAGGTTTCCAAGGTGAAGCAAACCTGAAATCTCAAAGCCTATATAATGCCCTGGATGCTCATTCGTCTCCAGAAGCTGTCTTAACTCATCCTCCACAAGAATCTCTTCAGTAGGCGGCCTTTTAATCAGATCAACCTTTGTTTCCAAGTCCAAACCTAATCAAGCCTCTTAGATTCTATGCAAAAGTTAGAATTAAAAGTTGTTTCGCGGGCGCCTTTTGTCCCCCACGTTACCTATCACTTAACCTCACAGCGGAGCCAAACGCTCCCCTCGGCTAAGCTCTCTCCGGCGTGGGAAGATGCGCCCGCGCCCGCCGTGTCCCATGCCTGGGTAAACCCGCCTTCACTGTTAAGGCAAGCTCAAAGCTTGTCTTCTCGGTTGGGTCCGTCAGCATGGATTTTCCGGCGGGATTGAAGGCTCAAATCATCGCCCAAATTTATTAAAGGCGGGTAAAGAGAAAAACCTTTCCACATCTTGCTATGGCCTAGAACCACATGTTGGTTTATGATAAACTATAATTGAATTATTCAAAAATTTCTTCGAAGAGGCGAACGGTTAAATATTGTAGAGGGGGAATTTATTTTCTTGGAATTAGCAGTTCAAGGTCTATTTCGAAGGCTGTTGTGGGATTTTCCAGTTCGAAGTTGTTTAAAACTTCCGGGTGGATTTCTCCGAGAAAGCCTAAAAGCCTTTTTCCAACATGAATGGCTGCTGTTCTCCCATCTAGAAAGCTTTGGTGTCTATATGGCTTTATTTGCCATTCTTTTAAGCCTAAGTTTGCCAAGAGGGCTTCGCAGAAGGATTTTATTTCTGTGAAGTTTGCTGTGGAGTGGGATGAAACTGCTACTGCGTGAAGCCTTCTCTCACACCTTGTTTCAAGCTTATAGTTAATTTTTGCAACATCTGAAACCTCGAAAAGCCTTTGAGGATAGCTTTCATGTTTGTTTTCAGCTAGGTTATTCATAAGTCCAGGTAGGAGCCACTCCCTCATTATTGTGTATTCAGCTGAAACGGGGTTTGCAAGCCTAACTGCATTGGAGGGCTTCAACCTCATAAACTCATAATGGACACGTTCATTGGTTAGGGTGAAGTTCATAACCTCTAAGAAGCCTAAACCCACCATTATTTGCCTCACTTTTTCAGCAGTTATGTATGCCGGATGCTTCTGGCCAACAGTTACTGTGGATGGAACGGTTGGTTTAAGCCTGTAATAGCCATAGCCTATGGCTACCTCCTCAACAAGGTCAACCTCGTGGAGAATGTCAATTCTATATGGTGGAATTGAAACCTCTAATAGGCCTTCCTCTGCTTTCACTGCATCTAGGCGGCATCTTTTAATGCATTTTACTGCCTCATCTTCACTTAACCTTAAACCCAAAAGCTTGTTTGCGTAGGCTACTCTAAGTTTCGTCTTCCATGTTTCAAGGTTTGGAGAAACCACCATGCGGTCTTTATACTGCACATTAACCCCTTCTATCCTTGCGCCCATGTCAGCCAGGGCTGTTGAAAGCACGGCTAGGCTGTTCTGAACAGCCTCATATGTTGTTCCAGTTATGTCCAAGAATAGGTTTCTGGTTTCAGCTGTCACCCTTGTAAGCTCCCCATTTATTATCGGAGGCATAGATAGGACTTTTCCCTCGCTGTCTGTTAAAAGGGGATATTTAGGCGACCATTCTACTAAGTGTTTGTAGGCTTGGCCCTTCTCATGTCTTTCCAAAATCTCTTTCAAATTCATCTCTTCACTTTTTCCCAAAGGAACAAACTTTACAGATGTAGGCTCGACGGCTGTGTAAATGAAAGGAGGCTTTAATACGTCAAGGTTATGTATGCCTATAGAAGCCTTTTTCCTATCCCTACCAATTCCCCAGTGGAGGTCTTCCTGCATCTCCATAAGTTCAGCCACAGACTCCTCATCGAGTTTTACGCCTCTCACAACAGCTGCAAGCATGTACGGCCTAACAGCTGAGACGGCCTCATCCACGAAAAGCTTTGTTTTAGGCTTTTCAACCCTGTATTTGGGGGCCCCAGTTTCCCATTCCATAAAGCCTTTTAAGGCTCTTGCCACGCCGGCATAACTGCAGAAATCGATTCGGTTAGGGTTATATTCCACTTTAACAAAGTCTTCGCCTACCTCTTCTATGTCAAAGCCTATCCATGGAAGCCACTTAACCATCTCCTCAACTGTTAATTCTCTGCCTAAAAGCCTTGAAAACCTATCCCTTTTAAGCGTGATCACCGGCATAGCGGAGTCCTCCTAAGCCATTCAATGCTGTTTCCATAAAGCATTCTGATGTCATCCAGTTCAAGCTCAATCATGGCTAAGCGTTCTAAGCCTCCACCCCAAGCTAAAACGGGGTATTTAATTCCCATTGGAGCTAAAACTTCGGGTCTGAATATTCCCATGCCGCAGAGCTCAATCCAACGTTTAAGCTTAGGATGGTAAACCATGGCTTGGGCTGAAGGTTCAGTGTAGGGGAAGTAGCAAGGCCAAAATTCTATTTTCTCAAGGCCAAATTTGGTGTAGAAGGTTTTCAGCGTACCCATAAGGTCTTTGAGCGTGACGTTTTTGTCGACGATTATGCCTTCAATCTGGTGGAACTCAGCTATGTTCTTGTAAGTGACCTGCTCGTTTCTGTAAACTCTGTCTACGGAGAAAACTTTTATTGGAGGAACCTTATGGGTTGAAAGATATTTTATAGTTTCAGCTGTTGTATGAGTTCTTAAAACAAGCTTTTCAGCTTCTTCAGGTCTCCACTTGTAAAGCCAACCCCTAGAGCCTGTAACCCAGCCGTCTTCATGGGTTTTAGCAACGGCCTCTACAATCTTGGGGTTTGGAAGCCTTCCCCTCTGAGGGTTCGCCAAATAAAATGTGTCCATCATCTCCCTTGCAGGATGGTCCTGAGGCTGGAATAGGGCGTCGAAGTTCCAGAAGGCAGTTTCAACCAGGGGACCGCGGATCTCTGTAAAACCCATCTCCAAGAAGATTTCCCGAGCCCTCTGGATTATCTGCTGCAGTGGATGAGTTTTTCCAGGGTGGAAAGCTGGACCTGGAGCTTCAACATTAAACCTTGTAAGCTTGACAGCTTTCCAACGCCTAGTAATTATTAATTCAGGGGTAAGCTGAGTTACTTCTTCAACAACCTCTAAGCCCTTCCTAACTTTTCTCCATCCCTCCTCTGTAAGTTCAAGTTCGCGGATTACCCTCTGTTCAACGTTAACAAGCCTACGCCTCTTCAAAACAGGTAAGGCTTCCACAAACTCACCGGTTAAATCTTCAGACTTAACCACACCTTTATCATAAATTAAGCCTAAAAGCCTCTCGTCGCTTCCTACCGGAGGCTCCTTTATGGCTTGTAGAATGCAACGTTTACCCTTTATTAAACCCCAGTTTTTCTTTTTAAGCCATCCTAACGCTATAGGTAACAGTTTGGATTCAAGCTTTAATTTATCGGCTGCCAATTCAACATCTGCCTCGCCTCCAACTTCTATGAGAAACCTTACAAGACGCCGTTCAGGCAGTCCAAGCCTAGCGTAGTTTTCACCCTCCTTAGTAAGTTTTACAATCCACTCCTTTCTTTCATGGATGGAGGCGAGACTTAATTTTGACAGCGCCAAAGCCGCCCGCATAACAGCAGAATGAGCCAAGCTGCTTTCTCCAGCCACAGCTTCTACCGAGGCTTTACCTCCAAACGTTTTTAAGGCTAAAAGAACCTTCTTCTCGTTAAGGCGTAAATCAGCCAAACCAACACCTCTCCAAACTCTTCACATGCCCTTCCTTGACTCTTTTGCAATGGTTACATAGAAGCTGCTGAAATGCTTTTAAACTATACTCTTCGCGGCTTAGAAATCGGAACGCTTTCAGAGAAATTGGTGCGACATCCATCCACCAAAATAAATAATGTTTAAAGGCTTATAACTATTTAATCTGTAAGATTTGCCTAGCCTTTTCCATAAACTTTCTCTTTTTACGTTTATGTTCCTCAACGAATCTTAACACTATTTCTATTGTCTGTTTTTTATGTTCCCCGCATAGGAGTTTTCCAGCCTTACAGTCGTTGTATGTTTCTATAATTTCTTTGTCATCTTCCACGAAGTGGAAAAGGCATATTTCATAGACAGGGCAGATTTCAGGTATCCCTCCAAGCTCCCTCTGCTCCTTTATCGTCGCCCTTCCCCCTGTGAAGGCCTTTGAAATTCTCTCAGCAATTATTTCAGGCTTATCGTGGAGGGTGAAGTAGTTCATCAGCCGCTTGCTCATTTTAGGTGAGCCATCTAAACCTTTCATCAGCTTGTGATAAGTGGATGAGGGGAGGATAAAACCATACTTCCTCTGGAATATTTGGGCAAGGTCTCTGGTGAAGCGTATGTGGGGATCTTGGTCAACGCCTACAGGTATAACGGTAGGCTTAGGCCCGCCGAAATCTTCAAGTTGAGGTAGCAGTATGTCTCCAGCTTGGATTAGGGCTGAAAGGTATAAGCCTATGTTACGCTCCCCGTAAATCGCCTTCATAGTGGCTAATGTAACTGCCCTTCCGAATATTATGGCAAGGTCTTTAACTCTGTTCTCCCTGGACTGGCGGTAAATGTATCCCCTTTCAGGGTTAAAGCCTAAAGCCAGCAGGTCGGCAACGTTATCTACTGCTATTTTCTCGCTTTTCTCGAAGGGAATTTTATTGTCCTCGTAGGCTTCTATGTCAGCTATGCAATAAAACGCTTGGGCTCCATGCTGCTGGAAGTAGATTATCTCCTTAGCCGTCATCAATGTGCCGAGGTGGAATTCTCCAGTGGGCTTTATGCCGCTGAGAACAGCGAAACCTTCTCCTTTAAGCATGGCTTCCAATATTTTGTCGAAGTCTCTATGTCCAAAAACTATTCCCCGCCTCATGTAAACGGATGGTTCTGGAACCTTTTGGATGAGGTTCTGGAAGGGTTCAATGCCGAACTCCCTATACAGCCTTTCATAGTCTGCAATTATGCTTGTTCCGAAGGGATCTAACACTGTTTTCGTTTGGGCTTCAGGCTCTATGGGTTTCATCCTCCTGCCCGATTGAAATGGAAATATACGCCATAAGAGGTTTTAAAATTTAAGGGCATCTGCTGAAAAAGGAATGTAGTTTTATGAAAGTTTAATGCCAGTCCAACTCTTTCCCAGATATAAGGTTTAAACGTAATGTTTAAATTTTTTGTTTCTAAGCCTTTATGAAAATTATTTAAAGCCAAAGCTGCCTTAAAGTTATAGCTGTGGGAAATTTCATGAAGTCGGAAAAAATCTTGTTGGATGTTAGCCTTTCTTCAGGTTATAGGCTTCTCCACCCTATGCACACGGTTCTAGTTTCATGTGTTGGAAAAGATGGAAAGCCAAATATTATAACGCTGGCTTGGGTTATGCCTGTATCCATAAATCCTCCACTTTTGGCTGTCAGCATAGCTCCTAAAAGATTTTCCCATAAGCTTATTGAGGAAAACGGCGAGTTTGTTGTTAACATACCCACAGTGGATGTTCTTAGGGAAACGCTTTTCTGTGGAAGATGCAGCGGGAGGGATCATGAAAAATTTAAAGATGCTGGCTTAACCCCGATGCCTTCAAGGAAGGTTAAGCCTCCAATAATAAAGGAGTGTATAGCCCACTTAGAGTGTAAACTGCACAGCAGGTTCACAGCTGGAGATCACACAATTTTTGTAGGGGAGATCGTTGAGGCTTACGCTGACAGGAGGTTTTTCACAGGTGAAGGGTACAACCTTGAAAGGGCTAGGATGATTTTCCATCTAGGCGGAGACGAATTCGCAACTCTTGAGCCGAAAATTTTCAGGCCTGAAATCTGAGAAGGGAGGATGCTAGGCTTTAGAATTCATAGCTTTCTCCTGGGTTTAATACAATAACCTTAACTTTTGGAGTCTTTTTTCTAACGTTTTCCACAAAATCTTGAGCTGACTGAGCAAGGACTGGAAATGTTCTATAATGCATTGGAATGACAGCTTTAGGCCTTAAAAGTTTAACAGCTTCAGCCGCCTCTGAAGCTCCCATAGTGTAGTATCCTCCCATGGGAAGCAAAGCCAAGTCAAGACTGTATATCTCTCCGAAAAGCTTCATATCTCCGAAAATCCCAGTATCCCCTGCATGGTAAATTGTTTTGCCCTCGCCTTCAAGTATAACCCCTGTTGGTGCTCCACGGGTTGAAGTGTGGAAGGCATGGACAACGTGGAGTTTTAAACCATTAAAATCTGCTGTTCCCCCTATGTTCAATCCAATCACTTTTTCAACACCTTTTTCATGGGCGTAGTTTCCAAGCTCAAAGGTTGAAACGAAAGCAGCTCCGGTTCTCTTACAAATGGCGAAGGCGTCGCCTAAATGGTCTTCATGGTCATGGGTGGCGTAAACAACATCAGCCCTTTCAACCTGTGAAGCCCTCACCGGAGATGTCGGGTTGCCATCAAGCCATGGATCAATCAGAACAGTTTTATTTGCAATTTCAATTTTGAAAGCGGCGTGGCCTAACCATGTTACTTTCGCCATGGCTTCCACCTTTATGCAGCCAAAATTTTAAACTGCAACTAAGTTAATAAAGTTAAAAGTTCAAGTGAGCTGGATTGAATGGTTTAGAAGAGGAGGCCTACGAAAAACTTCTACTTTCAGGAAAGATCCTAAGAGAGACACGTGAGGAGATTAAAGGATATGTCCATGAGAACATGCCCATAATAGAGGTTTGTGAAAAAGCTGAGGAGCTTATAAGAAGGAAAGGTGCAAAGCCCGCTTTTCCATGCAACGTTTCAATAAACGAGGTGGCAGCTCACTACACATCTCCACCGGGAGACATGCGGAGAATTCCTGAAAAATCCCTTGTTAAGGTGGACATTGGAGCTCATGTTGACGGATACGTTACAGACACAGCTGTCACGTTATGCTTTAATCCTGAACATGCAGCCCTTGTGGACGCAGCGGAGAAAGCTCTTAAATCAGCCATAGAAACTATACGTCCTGAAACTTCAACATCAAAGGTTGGAGCAACAATTGAAAAAGTCATTAAATCCTATGGGTTTAAGCCAATTTCGAATCTTACAGGCCATCAAATTGGAAGGTTTCTGGTGCATGCTGGTACATCATTGCCTAACGTTGCCCACGTTTCCCTCCAAAAGGTTAGAGTTGGCGAGGTATACGCCATAGAGCCTTTCGTAACCCTTCAGAACGCTGTTGGCAGGGTTGAAAACGGCAGGGAAGTTACCATTTACCGTTTCCTCAAACAGAAACCTCTTAAAGGCGTTTATGCCAAGAGGCTTTTAAAATATATTGAAGAAAATTTTAGGACTCTCCCTTTTGCTGAGCGTTGGCTTAAAAACGCTGTTCCAGAAGGATATTACCGTGAAGCCTTCCAGGAACTTTTAATTTCAAAGGCTATTATGGGTTATCCTGTTTTTATAGAGGTTAGCAGAAAGCCTGTTGCTCAGGCTGAACATACAGTTTTGATAGTTGAGGATGGATGTATGGTTTTAACCTAGAAGGGCTGGGTTTCTTTGCCTTTCTCTCTGACTTCTCTGTATATGGCTGTTATCAACATTTTCTCGTTGCATTTCTGGCATTGTTCAACCTCTTTAAAGATGAAGTCGCCCCGCTGGTATTCCCTTACGCTTTTAAATCCGCATTTTCTACACTCAATTGTTGTTGTAACTGGAGGAGGCTCAATTTTTAAGCGCATCATCCGCCTCCTAGTTTGTAAAAGCACATAGGCTGAAGAGGCAACGCCTATAAGCCCTAAAAGGAAGAGGTAGGCTGCAGCTGTTTCGTTGTAGGCAAAGGCTTGAACAGCTAAAACCAGCGCTGCCACAGAAACAGCTAGAACTATGAAGATTATAATTAGGAAGAAAGAGGAAATTCTTGTTGCCATGGAAGAGGATGAAGCTTTACTCATTAAACATCCTCCTATTGGCCTATTCCTATAGTGTTGCCTATCCCAGCTATGATAACTTTATCTCCCTCCTTAGTCCTTTCCAGAATTACTTGTTTAATCCTTTCAATAGCCTTGTCCACAGCTTCAAAAATCTCTTTACGCATGGGAGAAACTGCATCGCCTATATCCTCCCTAATTATAACGGCGTTTATGGGGATTTTGTACTTCAAAATTGTCTCCTCAATTTTGAACTGGTCTACTCCTGGCCCTCCAATGGCAGCGCCAACTCCTTCAGCCACGTCGCCCACAGCTTCCCCTTCAAGCTTTAAAGCTGCATCTATCATTATAATGTTGGCTATTCTGCCCTCATTCTCCTCAATAACTGTTTTTATGGCATCTCCAGGCTTTCCCACGTTTCCTCCAGGCCCTTCAGCCTTTATCACGTAGGCGGTGCGCCCTTCAATTGGAACCGTTGCAACAACACAGTCTTTAGGCAATTTCCTTATTGGGTGGCCGTGCATAAGCTTAGCTGCCACAAGGGCCCCAACCCCGTCGCCTATTGGCTGACCGTAGGCAAATGCCTTCAAAGCGCTTGCATAAGCCTCAGCCTCACGCATGACGAGGGGTAGGATCATTTGTATCTGCATTATAACGTAGAGGCTTAGAGTCTTCTTACCCAACAGGTAGAAATGCCTTATAACCTTGTAGATGTAGTTTAAAGCCATGGCAGCTTCAAGAGTGTTTTCTAAATTGTTTGCCTGAGTTTCATCAGCAGCAGGAGCCAAAAGCCTAACCTCTTCCTTGAAACGTGTGTCTCGAACGTCAAGTATGTGCTCAAGCTTCCAAACAATTCCGGCGGGGTCAAGGCTTTGTGGAGATATTGTGAAATACTCTAGGAAACGGTCGACCCTGGAAGTTGGATCAGCCTGAGGCTTTCCAATCTCCTTAATAGTTTCTATAGCTATACGCCTACCTTCATCCCTAATATACTTCAATTTATATAGCGAGCCTTCAACTTCCCTCAACATGATGTAAAGCTGCATCCTCTGCCCATAAAACAAAGATAAAATGATAAATCCGTAAATAACAATGGTTAAAATCTGAGAGAAGACATCCCCTCCGGGAAACTGGAAAAATTGACTCTGAACTACAGCTATCTTCGCCGCTACGTCCACTAACTCACCTTCGAGAAAGTAGCGAGAGCTTAGTTATAAATTTTAAGTAAATCCACCATAAATCTTAAGGCAAGAGGGGGCTGCCGGCTTTTCCGGCTTCGCGTGGCCGAAGACCACACTACAACCGGAAACGGAGCGCGGTTTAACTTCCGAGCTCCCGGCAGGAGGCAATCATTTACAGATGCCTCCAACTTTCGGAATGGGATCGGGTGGGTCCCGCGCCCTATGGCCGGCAAACCCCGAACTTAACGTTCACAAATGCATTCTTTAACTTTTCGCTTAAGTCTTCAAAGTTTAAAGCGTTTTCTTTCCACCTTTATTCACAATTCTTTCCAGCGCCTTACCGAGGCAAAAACGCTTCCCAAAATTTATCTTCCGCTTCCAAGCTTAAATTGACTTGAACCTAAGCGAATTTCGAGTGTATTTAAACTATCGCGAAGTCTACTTGACCTTTCAGACTGATTTGCATTTCTTCTTCTAACATGTTCAACCTTAAGGTATACAAGCAATAACCAGATCTAAGCTTTTCAAGTTACTTTTCTCCCCGCAGGAGGGCCTCCCATATCCCGAATCCGCCTACTGTTTCAGGCCTTTCTACAGGATTGTACCACTGCTTGTTGGTGCCTATTTTTGCGCGCATCTTCCATCCGAAGGATTTCGGTTCTTTCTCTATCCTGTCGAGGATGGCTTCTATTTTGCCGATTATTTCTTCACGGTCTCCTTTCTTGACTTTTTCAGGGTTTATGTCTGCTTCTGAACCGTACTTTTCCAGTTCTTTCAGGAAGATTTTGATTTTCTGAAGGTTTGTTGTGGCTGTATACCAGAAGCCCCAGTCGTTGGCTAGTAGCCTTGCTATATAAGAGGCGTCTATGCTTTCTTTTTCGGCTTTGTCGCTGACGTTGTGAGCTTTAAATAGGAGAAGGCAGTCTTTCAGGTCCTTGGCGCTGAAGCATTCCCACATTTGTATTTTCTCCAGAAGCATGTCTGTCACCGTTATTGTTGGGCAGTCCAGTTCAAGTCTTCCCTTAAAGTCTATTGGGTGGTTTGCAACTAGAAGCTTGTCGAAGAAAACGTCCACGTAGAACCAGCCCTTAGGATGATAGTATATCTGCCTCTCAGAGGCGGCTGTGGAAAGCGTTGCCCTCCTCTTTGCATAGCCAAGCCTGTTGAAGAAGTTTTGGATTTTGTCCCTCTGGTTGCGGTAGGATATGAGGTCTATATCGCTGTATTCTTGGCCTTCAACTGCTCCTACACCTGTCCTGCGGAGTGCTTCAGCGAAACCTCTGTGCTCTTGACAGTGGATGGCTATTCCTAATCCTCCTAGAATCCTCAGGGTTATGCCTTCCTCCATAGCCTTTTCCACAAGGCTCTTTGACTCTTCCATGAAGATTTCTGTTGGAACAACTCCATTCCATTCTGGAGGAAGCTCCCTTTTAATTTCCTTTTCTAGGAGCCAGGCCATGGTGGATTTCACCCCTCTATTCTTTGGAGTCTGGTGATCTTGTTGCCTTTAAATTCTATTAGGAAGGCTCTGAGTATTCCCTCTGCATATTCGCTTCCTGGATTTACACAGTATGTTTTTCCAATTTTCATAGATCCTGAAGACTCATGTATGTGGCCGTGAAGCCCTAGGAAAGGCTGGTACTTCTCAATCATTTTTCGAACAGCCTTAGACCCAACTGGAACCATAACTACGCTTCCACTTTGAATTATTGGGTTTAGGTTTTTATCTAAAAGTGGAGCTTCATCCAGTTTGGTCTGGTATGGCGGAGCGTGGAAGTTGAATATGGCGTTCTCCACATTTCCAAGCTGTGAAATGTATTTTTCTAGGCGTTCTTCAAGTTTTTCTTCTTCCTCTTCTCTAGCTGTTTTCCACGGGCTTGGGTTCACCCATCCGCAGCTTACCATTTCATGGGAATCGTCAATTTCAACAACTTTTCCCTCGCCGTTTATAACGTGTTTATGGCTGTTGACAATTTCATCGACAACATGTCTGTCATCGTTTCCAGGACATACAACAACCCTTGTTTCGGATGGAAGCTTCTGAGGTATTAGGTCGAACCAGTTTTTCAATGTTGAAGTCATTACTTTCTGAAAGACTTCGTCTATTCTCTCAGGGTTTTCAACCATCTCCCCGTATTCATTTTCATCCGTGACATATGGGTAGTAGCCTATTCCCCTTATCTCCTTTAAAGCCTTCTCCACCTCGCTTTCATCAACCACATGAGTTTTCTTCAAGTGATAGTAGGAGTACTTACCGTCTTTCCCCTTTACCACTGGAACCATCATTTTTCCAGTCAAGTCTCCGCCACACACAGCCACATCAGCCTTAAGCATTGCTGAAGCGTTAAGAAACTTTCTCCATACACCTTCAGATCCATGGACGTCTGTGGCGAACAGAATTCTCGTCTCAACCTCTTTCTTCTTTTTCAACAGAAACGTCAATTGCATCATTTCCTGCTTTCTTAAATTTTCCACTTATAAAGTATGGTTGTCCTATTTAAATTTAGAGCTTATGGAAAGTTTTAAATTTAGAACAAGCTTAATTTATGGGTTTGGGTGTCTTGAAAATGGCTTCAAGCAAACCCGCGCTTTTTGCTAGAGAGGCAACTGGGCTTGTAAGGGAGATCGGCTTCACCTTAGGAGTCATCATAATACTAAGCCACGTCATAGGCTTAGGATGGCAGAAAAGAGTCTTCCAGTTTACAGGTCCAAAGCCTATGCCCACGGATATGATGCCACTGGGACTTCCAGCAATGTTTTGGGCCTTCCTAATCTGCGGAATAATAGTTCTCATTACAGGTTATGCAGCAGGATACGTTGCAGCTGCAATGCCGAGGTCAGGCGGAGGCTACGTCACAATATCAAGGGTAATACACCCCTTTGTGGGCTACATGGCTGGATGGCTAATGTTCCTAGCTGAAGCCTTTAGCTATGGGTTGATAGGAGTTGCTGTTTTTGAAGCAATAATGATATTCTTCAACATAGCTCTAGCGCCTACAACAATAGCCTTCGGATCTTTAGAGCTTTTCATAGGAGGGCTGGTGATAGTTTGGATATTCGCCCTAATTGGGCTTTTAGGAACAAAGCTTTACGGTAGGTTAATGGAGGTCTTGTTCTACATACCTGCTGTAATAACAATACTTTTCTTCGCCATGTGGATTGCAGGTGCACTAAACCCAAGTGCTGTGGCTTCAGGAGTTCAGGATGTAATGGGAGCCTCAGCCTCAAAAATAATGGACATAGCTGTTAAAACAGGAATGACCAAAAACGTTGCGGGCTTCTTCGACGCCTTTTCCACAGCTTTAGGCGGAGCCTTCTGGGCCTACATGGGATGGTACGCAACAACTTTCGTTGCCGGAGAGGTTAAGGAGGCAAACAAAAAACTTCCCATGGTTGTTCTGGTAGCTGGGCTGGCGATTATGATAGTTTACCTTCTGGCTTCATCCTTATCAGCCTATTCCGCCATGAACGTTGCTCCCTACACAGATGCTGCTGGACACAAATGGAGCTTTTTCCAGGCTTACGCCTGGCTAAGCTATGGACCAAGCGAGGCTTATGACGCGGCTGTGGCAGCCATTCCAAACTTCCAGAAGGCCTGGAGCACAGGAATAGCCTCAATCACTGCAAGAGGATTAAACTTGGGGTGGATTTCATGGCTTATAGCCTTAGGCGGCATGCTGTGGGTGGCAAACGACATCCCGCCCTTCCTACTTGTTTGTTCAAGAACTTTCTTCGCTATGTCCTTTGACAGAATGATGCCTGAAAGCTTCTCCTACGTTAGCGAAAGATGGCACTCTCCAGTATGGGCAATAATAATAACCGCTATCTTCGCCATTCCAGCCTGTATGGCTGAGGCAGACTTCCCAGCTGGAGCGGCAAGCTACCTAGCCTTTGCAGGAGTTGTAGGCACAGACATATTCGACGCTTTCTTCCTAACGCTGTTCTGCGTTTCATGCATGCTCCTTCCATTGGAGAGAAAGGACATATACGACAGGGCTGCTGTTAAACATTCAATAGGAACAGTCGTGGGACTTGGGTTTATAGCAACGCTTGGAGGAGCCCTATGCCTATACTTCTTCGTTAAAGAGTCTCCATGGATATGGTCGCTGTTTACAACGGGTGCAGCGCTGGCTGACATTGTAAGCTCAATTGGATTCTTCGGCTGCATTGTTGTCGGCATACTCCTCTACGTCTACTACATGTACAAGAACCTAACCCGCGGGGTTGACATGCGTACGCTATACCTAAGCATACCTCCAGAATAGCCTTAAATACAAATCCCACATTTTCTTTTTCTGTTAATGCGAAGGGGAATTTTCCATGCTTGAACTAGAGTTTATAAAAGATGCCGTGGAAGAACAGATTATCCGCGGAAACCTCCGGTGGCTTGCAAATTTTAACGAAATCCGAAGGGATTACGCCTTAGGCGAAATTGTTTTCCCAATCTACGCCTCAGGAGGATTGCAGGAAAGGGGTTTTCTTTTATCTAAGGTTTTCTCCGCCCTTGTCACTCCTAAGTTTAGAGTGCACTTCTTCCTCTACACCTGTCCAAGCCTAGACACTAAAATTTTCAGAAAGATTGTAACTTCTTTGAAAGGCAAATTTGGACGCGACGACTGGATTCTGTTAAGCCTCGTCCAAAATCAGCCTATCTCAAAGGATTTGAAAAACGCTGTCAAAGAAGTTAAGGATAAAAATCTGGGTGTAACCATATCCAGCCTTGAATCTAGGGAAAATCTTCCCTCTGAAAACGTCCTGGGAAAAGGCTTGATAAAACAGTTTAAAGTTACAGAGGCAAGATTTGAGGCCTTCGACCTGCCAAACTACCTTAAAAGCTTCACCATAGTGGTTTTTCTCGGAGTTTTTATCCTTGTATTCCTAGCCATTTCAGGGTTCTCTCAGGCAGTCCATCCATTAACCCTTCTCCTCCTAGTTTTCTTCTCATTTATAGCTGGCCATAAAATCTACAAGAGCCGCTACCACACAAAACTAACTTTAACCAGTGATGGTTTCAGGATTCAGGAGGGACAAAGGGTTACTGAAGGCAAATGGCATGAATACAAGGAAGCCACATTCTACATTACCCCGAACCGTGAAACATATATAAGGCTCTATTCAGAGAAAGGAAAAGTGGACATACCAGTTTCAAGGGCAGGTATACCTAGAAAAGAGGCTTACAACACCATTCAACGTCTAATGAGAACCAAACAGCTGAAGGCTAGTTAATCTGCGGCGTTTCCACACCTGTATCCCACCAAGGCTTATCCCACTTCTTGTCCACAGATGGCAAGTCTTTAAGAAGCAACTCAATTTTCTCTTTAACCCTTGCCAAGTCACGTTTTGAAAGCCAATTTTTAAGTGCCTCAGGCTTGTCTGCTATGTTTTTAAGGTTCAAGGTTACGGTTAGGGCAAGCTTCTTATCCCCTTCCAGAATTTTCCGCATCTTCTGAGAGTTTATGGCTTCAGCTCCGCTTCCAATTTCATGGTCTAGGAATATGGCGCAAACGTCTTTAACATCTTTCTCCTCCATACCCACTATAATCTTATCTTTCGGGTAATGGGGATACTCCAATATTCGGTAGTCCTGCCCGTGAAGTTTTAGTTCTTCTGCAGCCCCTGCGGGAGCGTCGAAAATAAACTGGGCTTTTGAAAGAAGAAGATGTTCAAGGCTTATTGTGTAAAGGTTTTCTTTAAACTTCTCAAATTCGCCTGTAACCTCAACCTTGTGCCTTAAAACTATCCGATCGCAGAAAATGTCTAGAACGGTTAAGGTTGGCAATCCCTCCCCGTTAACACCGTTTATTGTTGTAACTCTGTATCTTTCCCCATGCCTCCAAGCGTTAAAACGCCTATCATTAACCGTTGCAAAAGACTTATAACAGCTGCCGAAAGCCCTGTCCAAGTTTAAAAGAAGCCTGTAAAACTCTGTTCCAAACTTTTTAGGAACAATGAAGTCTGTATCCTTAATATCTCTTGACAAACATCCCTTAGAATTCGCGCTTGGACAGTGAATTTTAACAGCTGCCCCTCCGAAAAGCAAAGCCGGAATTGAGTTCTTACAAACCCTCTTCTCAAAAGCCTTAGGATACAACTCGTGAAGCCTATAGGCGTTAACAGAGGCCCACAAAGTAACCATGGCGCTCCGCATTGGAAAATAGCTAAGGTCTATATAGGAGGGTAGGCCAAGCTCTTCCCTCAGCTTATCTGCATCAACATGAGAGGTTAAAGGTAAACCCACATCATAGACAGTTCCATCTACCTCACGGTAAAGGACAAACCTGTTGTTTGCCTCAACACATCCCCTTTCACTCAAATCTAAGCCACATCAACCAATATCTCTCTATGAACAGCCAAAGACACAAAATTACATTAAAAAACAGAGGAAGTAAATAAATCTTACTTAAACAAAGTAGAATGGATACTTTCAAGTTATTGGCGGTGCTTGTGGTCTTTTCAGTATTTGGTGTGGTCTTACGAAATTTTACCATGGGACGAGGAGCCTTAATAGTTTGATCTTAAATATTGGCCTTTTCCTTATTGGAAAATTGAAGAATCATCTTGTTCTGGCTTTCATGGTTCTGAACCAGCGTTCTATGCGGTTTCTGTCGCCAAAGGTTTATGAATCCATTCAAGACCAAGTGTTTAGAAAGCCTCAGGATACCATGGACCTTTGTCCACGACTATAACTGGCCTTGTTTGTGCATGCTTCCAGCACCTTCTTCCTGAAGGCTTCTGCACGAAGAATGTTCCTTTGCCAGGAAACCCATATAGCCAGTAGCTCCCGCGTTTCCACATCTATTGCAGCTCATACATAATACATTTTCCATCAGCCGTAAGCTATTCTCGTCAACGGGCCACAACCCGCTTAGGCTTAGCTTTAACATCAACTGTTACAAGCTCCAACTTCTTAACTCAAAGCCTGACAGCCTCATGGCTACATGGAACAACCCTCAAAACATAGGTTATCTCCCTATAGCTCAAACCAGCCATGTAAAGCAGAACAGCCCTAAACTTCAACTTCAACGAAACTATTGTGCCTAAACGAACCACTATCCCTAAAGGGCTTTGAGGAACCGCCTAATGGAAATCACCTTCAAAAGGCAGTTCCGTGGAATGAATCGTTAAACCTAAATTCAACTGTCAACCATTCAAAATCTCTCTATTAAAATGTAACACAGCAATTCCAATAAAGATAAAAGTATAGGCCGTTCGATTCTGCCGCTACTATAAAGGTTATTAATAAAATTAGAATAGGCATAGTTTAATATTTAAATAAGTCATTTCTAGACTAAAATTACAGTGGGGCCGTAGTCTAGGCAGGTATGACATTGGGAGGATTGAACGCCAAAGGATTAGTCAGCACTTGGCAAGCCTCCCGACATAAGGACGGGCTCCAGAACGTAATAGAACGGGTTTGCGGACCAAAATGGAATGAAGAGGTTCTGGAGCTGGGTGGAGAAACCCGTTGAAACAGATACACGCTGTTTCGGGGAAAGGTCGTCGGTTCAAATCCGGCCGGCCCCACCAACTACGAACAACCCTGCTAGATTTTGCCGTATACTTAAACAGAAAGGCAATAGAAATGAGCACTAGAGAAAGCCCTAGAAACCGTGTAGGAATATTCACACTTTATTGGTTCAATCATAACCAAGCCTACTTTCAGAGCCTATAATACGACTGAATTGTTTGTTCCAACTTCTGACATGACTAGGAAATTTGTTTATAGGATTAGGAACAATTGGGTGGTAGACCATCTGAAGCAAGCTTTTGTATTTCTCGATAGGAAATGCTTTTGCTTTCTTTTTTATCTCTTCACCTACGGCTCTGATGGTTTCTATTATGGAGGCTTCATCTTTTAGGGTTAGTTGAAATTCTTGAGGGAAATACTCGTTTATTTTCGGTTGACGAATAATTACTGCTACTCTCTTCATCAATGTTTTATGTGGATAAATTAACTTGACTGTTTTACAATGTTTTATCATGCAGATTTATCGCCGCAGATGTAGATGCAACTGTAAAGCTATTACTGCCAGAATACTTTTGACATGTTTCATGGAAACGTTTTCAATTTTTAAAATATTTTTCTGACATGTTTCATGGAAACGTTTTCAATTTTTAAAATATTTTTCTGGCTTTATGAAAGGCGTTTTCTGATTAGTGTTTAGGCTGGCCGGTCTGGCGACTAACTGGTCTTTGCGACCGGCTTTCTGACTGGACCGTGCCTTGAGCTGCTAAAGAAAAGGGCTTTGCGCCCGGATGAGTGTTTGCAGCCTGAAGCCATCCGAAAAAAATTGAAAGGGGTGAAGTGGGTAATGAGGTATGTGGGTGTGGATATCAGCAAAAGAAAGTGTATGGTTGCGGTTGTTGATGGGGATGGCGTTTTGGTTGATGAGTTTAGCTTCAGCAATGATGTTGAAGGCATAAAACGGTTTGTTTCTAGGCTTTCAGAGGGCGACTGTGTTGTCATGGAGTCCACTGGCAATTTGTGGTTTAA
>JAVZIQ010000023.1:0-26313 GCA_038871175.1 Bathyarchaeia archaeon
TGAAATTGGCAGCTAAAAAACAGCTGGTTTCAGTTCCCATAGCCATAACCATTGAAGACTGGAAAAAGTGGAAAAGAGGCGAATCCCCATGAGCAAACGCAAAGCCTACTATGCAAGCAAATTAAAACGGGCAGTCCACATGCTCTTCTACAAGAGACATAAAAAGCCCGGAGTGAAAGGCTGGGAGCTCCGCAAATCCCTAGGGTCAGACTACCCTAAAGTCTTAAACATCCTAGACGAGTATTTAAAAGCCTTAGACCTGCAAGTTAAAACCATTTTTGAAGAGGGTAAGCCTGTTGAAAAACCCACATTGGAACAGTTGGACAGGGCTAGATTCTACATTACGCTTAGGGGCGATCTTACCCCTAAAGAGGTTAAAATGGTCGGCTGGAGAATAGACGACTTAGCTGGATTAGCCATAACAATAGCCTACATAATATCAAGGAAGGGGAAAGCTCCCCGTAAAGAGGTGGAAGAACTGCTGCAAGAAAAGCTGCCCGGATGGAAAGTTGGCCTAAACATCGACAGATATATTCGCTACGGATATCTCACACAAGATGAAAATGAGCAGCTTTATTTAGACTGGAGAACAAGCGCGGAAGTAGATCAAAAAGCACTATTAGACCTTCTACTATTGAAACAAGCATAAGGCAAATTTACATCTAAAATAGGTTCGAAGCCGTTTCTTAATAGTTGTAATTAACGCGATGGGTTAAACAAAATAGGGCAAAGATAGAATGTAATTTATTTTAAAAACTGTTTTATACTATGCTTACGTTTTGTATTTGGAAGTATCGCTTCATTAGGAAACGTAAGCGTTCAGCGTTTCTTCCATTTTTCCCTATTGCAACGCCCTTGTCTCTTGGGTGAACTGTTACAACAGCTATTTTTCTCCCATCTGTCTTTTCAGTTATCCGTACTTCTTTAACTGTAGCTGGCTTCAACGCGTTCTTTACAAACTGGACCGGGTCCTCTGAGTGTTCAATTATTTCATGTTTTTTACCAGTCATTCTTTCTAGGAGCCTAATGTTTCTTCCACCTCTGCCTATGGCTGCGCCTACTTCGCCTTCTTTAACTACGAATATGACTCGGCCCTGCTCCTCATCTACTATGCAGTCTTTAACGCTGGCGCCGCTTATACTTTCAAATAGGGCTATATACTTCATCTCTGTACCTGTGAATTTTATGCCGCTACTCATTTGCTTCCTCCGTAAGGCTCCCCAGACTTCTCGGTTTCCACTAGCCTTAGAATTTCTGAGTCACCTGGCTCTCTTATAGTTAACGCTGATAATAGGAAGGGTTTACCGCAAACTGCAGCTAAATCTGTTGAAGCGCCCTTATAAACTATCAGAGGCACATTTGAAAGCTTACAATAGTATTCGAGGTCTCTGCGGATTTCTGTTGGGCAGTTGGAAGCCACAATTATAATTTTAGCCCTTCCAGTTTTAGCACTTTGCACTGCTGAATTTGCGCCAAACAAGACTTTGCCAGTTTTAACAGCTGTGGCAATCGCCTTATTCACATCTATCATTCTTTCTGCCTCCCCAGCTCCGCCGTTGTCATATAAAGCTCAACAAGTCCTGTTCCAACAGGTATTGACTGTCCAACTATAACGTTTTCGGTTACACCTTCTAAAGGATCACTTTCACCCTTGATTGAAGCGTCAACAATGTTTGGAACTGTTATTTCGAAGGCTGCCCTCGCCAGAACACTTGCTTTTTTACCGCTTATGCCGTGTCTTCCAATTTGTTGAACCTCCCCTGTCGCTGTCATTATGTCTGCCACAAGCATGACGTGGCGAACGTCAACGTCTAATCCTTGCTCCTCCAGCACGCCTTTAGCCTCATGAATTAGAACGTTTCTAGCAGCCTCTATTCCAAGGGTTTTAGCTATTTCATGAACGTTATTCGTGACTGTGCGCGTTGTATCCACCCCGTATACTTCGAGAACCTTTGGAAGGTTTGATCCGTCTGTCCTTATAACCCATTCGCCGTGTTCTTCAGTAACTAAAACACGTTTTATTCCAGCAATGCCTTTAACGTAAAATGCTGAAACCTTGTCTAGAAGCCTTTTCAGAGCCTCAGCCTTCTTCGGTTTTACATGTATACGGTTTCCAACTATTTTCACTGTGCAGTTTGATATCTTCACCTTTTCTTTAAGTTCCTGTATCGTTACACCTCTATCCTCCATCATAGCCCTGTTAAGCTCAACAATGATTTCTCCTCGAACAGGATCTTGATAAATCGCCTGTGAAAGGTCTTCCAAGTTTGTGTAAACAATGTTTCGAGCTATTTTAACAGCTTCTTCCCTGCTCTTTCTATACTTTTCCTCTAGGTATATGACCATTATGGGGGTGGACGGAACCCTCCTAGCGTCAACTATTTCTATGAGGCGAGGTAAACCTAAGGTAACGTTTTGCTCCCTAACACCGGCATAGTGAAATGTCCTCAATGTCATCTGTGTGCCAGGCTCACCTATGGACTGGGCTGAAACTATTCCAACAGCTTCCCCTGGCTCCATTAAAGCCCTCTCGTACTGTTCAAGGGTTAGCCTTAAAGCTTGATCAACGCCTTTCTTGTCAAGTTTAGCCTCAGCCAAGCTTTGTTTCAGTTCGCCTACAAGTAAGGGTGTAAGCTGACCTTCAACCTCTTTGAGCTTCTCCTTTATATATTCAGGTGGGGCTGGCTCTCCCTTCTCCATTCCAATTCTAATCTGCTCCACCAGTCGACTTACATTTACAGCCTTACCATGATCGCTTTTAGCAGGGTCAACGCCATCTTCGCCGTATTTAAACTGGATTATATCTCCTGAGGAGCTTCTGACAGTTCCGTCATATTCTAAGCGGAGGTGTTCAAGGGCGTTTATAAGGCGTCTCTGCATGTAGCCGCTCTGCTGGGTCCTGACAGCCGTGTCCACCAAGCCTTCCCTTCCACCCATAGCGTGGAAGAAGAATTCTATGGAGTCTAATCCCCTTCTGTAAGAGGAGTAGACAAATCCCCTTGCCTTAGGACTTGGATCGCCAGTTTTAAAGTGGGGCAATGCTCTCCCTAGATATCCTCGCATTATCCTTTTTCCACGCACAGCCTGCTGTCCCACACATGCGCTCATCTGGCCTATGTTGAGGCTGGAACCCCTAGCGCCAGTGCGCGTCATCACTATTCCAGCGTTTTCAAGGGTGAAATCTTCGTCGGCGACTTTTCCAGATTCATCTCTGGCTTTAGCCAACTCGTTCATGACGTAGATTTCGAATGAGTTTTCAAGTGTTTGGCCCGGGAGCCTCTGTAATGTGCCGTCCCTATAGCTTTTTATTAACTCCTCAATTTTTTTCTCAACTTTATCCATTATTTTTGTAATTTTACCCTCAGCTTGAGGTGAAAGCAAAAGTTCGTCGTAAGAGTAGGAGAAACCTCTTATTGTTAAGAAAACCTTAAGCATTCTAGTTACCTTATTTATAAATTCTGAACCGGCATTTGTTCCATAATCCTTTATTATCCTGTGGAGAAGGCTTTCAGACTGTTCAGCGCCTATGGATTTTCTGTCTATAACGCCGCATTTGAGTTCTCCGTTTTTAACAACCACGTAAGCGTCATATGGGCATTCCTCCTTCAAGCATTTGGGGCATCCTCTGCATATGTTTGCCTTCAAAACGTAGTTTAAATCTCTCGGAAGGAATAAGCTGAAAATCTGTTTTCCACTCCATAATGGCTGAGGCTTCTTAACTATTGGCTCAGGGATAGGTCCCTCGTAATCTCCAGCCATCAAAAGCCTGCAAACTTCCTCCTTAGTTAGATAGTTTGATTTTCTAGTGAAAAGGTATGCGGCTGTAATGAAATCTCGAATGGCTCCTATAATGGGTCCTCCAAACCTGGGGGACAATATTTGATCCTGAACTTGCATTAAGAGGCGGGCCTCTGTTTGGGCTTCCTCGCTTTGAGGTATATGCAGGTTCATTTCATCTCCGTCGAAGTCAGCGTTATACGGCGGACAAACGCATAGGTGAAGCCTAAAAGTCTTGTATGGCAGAACTCTGACGTAGTGGGCCATTATGGACATTCTGTGGAGGGATGGTTGACGGTTAAATATGGCTATGTCCCCGTTTTTAAGGTGTCTTTCAACTATGAAGCCTGGCTCTAAAGCCTCGGCTATTTTCTGCCTGTCAGCTACAAACTCAAGCCTTATCCTTTTTCCATCAGGCCTTATAATGTAGAGGGCTCCGGGATACTTTTCAGGTCCGTTTAAAACTAGCCTTTGCATCTCCTCAATGTTCCATGGAGTTACTTTCTCAGGAACAGAAAGCCTCATAGCAACCTCAATTGGCACGCCTACCTCGTTTATATCAAGGTTTGGATCTGGAGATATAACTGTACGCGCTGAAAAGTCAACTCGTTTACCGGATAGATTGCTTCTAAACCTTCCCTCTTTCCCCTTAAGCCTCTGAGAGAGGGTTTTTAAAGCTCTTCCTGATCGATGTCTAGCTGGAGGTATCCCTGAAGCTTCATTGTTAAAGTATGTTGTCACATGATATTGGAGAAGCTCTGACAAGTCCTGAATTATAAGGGTTGGGGCTCCAGCGTCCATGTTCTCCTTAAGCCTCTGGTTTATGCGTATTATGTCTACAAGCTTATGGGTTAAATCATCTTCTGATCGTATGCCTGACTCTAATGTTATTGATGGACGAACATATACTGGGGGAACAGGCAATACTTGAAGAACCATCCATTCTGGACGTGCGATTTGAGGGTCAAATCCTAAAAGCTCCAAATCCTCGCTGGGTATCCGCTCCAGCCTCTCCCGAATCATACTTGGAGTTAGAACTTGAGAGCCGCTTTCAGGAATTTCCTCGCTGAATTTTGTTGGCTTCTCGAAAGTTATCTTATATTGAACTGCGTTGCAGTGAGGGCAAGTCCTAGCCCTTATCTCTTGAACTGTCCTCTTAAAAACTTCATCTGGAACAACCCCTAGAAGCTGACGGGTTCTATCAATTCTTGTCCTTAACCTCTTAATGGCATCTTCTGACAGTAGAAGCCTACCGCAATTTCTACATGTAGTCCTTAAAAGGTCGTATATAATCTTTGAAAATTCTATGTGGATTATTGGAACTGCAAGTTCAATGTGGCCGAAATGGCCTGGACAGCGGACGGCTGTGTTACCGCAAGTTTTACATCTCTGTCTAGGCTCAAGGGTTCCAAGCCTTCCATCCATAAGCCCCGCTGTTATTGGAGCTCCATCTTCGTCGTAGGTGTCAGGTGTCTGAATCTCAACGACTGAAAGCTTTCTTATTTCCTGAGGGGAGAACAGGCCGAAGCTTATTGTATCTACAACTTTATGGGCTGCTTCTTCAACCGCCATTTTAAGCCCTCTCCTTAAGCTTCAATTTTGGCGCTATACAAAGGCTCATCAACTCTTGAAGTAAAAGTTTGAAGGCATATGAAACAACAACTGGAGAGATCTTAGCCTTATCTTCACATTTTCTGCAAATATACCTTCTCTGTTTGAGGTCGTAGTAGGCTATGTAGCCGCAGTTTTCACAGACATATAAGGTGTATTTGTCCGACTCTTCCAACAGCCTGTCGCGAAGTAGCATGGCAGCGCCGTGTCCAATGAGGCAGTCTCTCTCCATCTCCCCAAACCTTAAGCCTCCACCCCTGGCCCTGCCTTCTGTAGGCTGTCGAGTCAACATTTGCACTTGTCCTCTAGCTCTTGCATGTATTTTGTCTGCAACCATGTGGTGAAGCTTCTGATAATAAACGATTCCTACAAAAATGTCTGCAACAAACTTCTCGCCAGTTACACCGTTATAAAATACCTCCTTTCCAGTGTGGCTGAACCCAAGCTTTGTTAATGCCTTCCTAAGATCTTCAGGCCTCTCGCTTGAGAAGGGCGTACCGTCAACTGGTTTTCCCCTGAGGGCTGCAAGCTTGCCTGCTATGGACTCGATGAACTGTCCAATAGTCATTCTTGAGGGTATTGCGTGGGGGTTTATTATAACGTCTGGGACGACGCCGTCCTCAGTGAATGGCATGTCCTCCTGTGGGACAATTAACCCTATTACGCCTTTTTGGCCGTGGCGGGAGGCGAATTTATCCCCTAGCTCTGGAACACGTTGGTCTCTAGCTCTAACCTTTACAAGTTTGCTTCCCTCTCCGGATTCAGTTATGAAAACAGCGTCAACTATCCCTGTTTCCGATGGGCGCATGTCAACCGATGTATCCCGCATTGAAGGTCCTTTAACCTCGAACTCTTTGTATTCTTCAAGGAACCGAGGCGGGCTTGTTCTGCCGATTAAAACGTCTCCTCCTGAAACTTGGGCTTCAAGGCTTATTATCCCATCAGGTTCCAACAGCCTGTAATACTGCTCTCCTCTAAAACCTCTGGTTCCAGGTTCAGGGATTAAAAACTTGTCTTTTAAACCCCCCATATACTGGCGGCATTCGGCCTCATAAATTCTGTAGAAAGTCGAGCGTCCTAAACCCCTTTCAATAGAGGCCTTGTTAAATATTAGGGCATCCTCCATATTGTAACCTTCAAAGGATAAGACTGCCACAACACAGTTTTGTCCTGATGGGCGGAGTTTATAGCCAATTGTCTCCATTAGGGCTGTTTCAACGAGGGGCATTTGAGGATAATGGAGCAGATGTGCCCTCGAATCTGAACGTAATGGGAAGTTTGTGGCATAAATTCCAAGGGCTTGTTTCGCCATGGCTGCCTGATAAGAGTTTCGAGGCGACTGGTTGTGCTCAGCATAAGGTATTGTTGAAGCGCATATTCCAAGTATGGTGTATGTGGCGATTTCAAGGTGGGTGTGCTCTTGGGTTAACTCCTCAGTTGCAAGTGCAATGTAGGCGTTTTCCTCCTCCTCTGCATCTAAATACTCAATTATGCCATTTTTCACTAGGTCCTCTAAAGTCCACTCCCCGAAGGCTATTTTCTCTAAATGTTCAGGTTGAAGTTTTGGAACGCCGTTTTCCACTATTATCAAGGGTCTTCTAACCCTTCCCTCATCGCAGTTAACGTAGACCTCCTCCCTTTCTCCATGAGCTTTAGAGTAGTAGGCGATGTTCACCTCTGTTGAGATTTCACCTGTCCTACGTCTTTGCCTGAACTCTTCTGTCAGCCTTTCAGGAGATGAGCAGTAGCCAACAATATTTCCGTCGACGAAGACCTTAGCCCCGAAACGTTTAAGCGATTCATTTGCCTCGTTGACAGGCGTTACGCCCATCATAAAAAGAGTGTGCTTTATTTTGTCCGGGTTAACGCCTACTGAGATGCAGGCTGAAAGAGCCAGGTTTTTAACCAGACCGCAGTTGGATCCCTCAGGAGTTTCGTTTGGGCAGAGACGTCCCCAGTGGGTTGGATGCAGGTCTCTAGCCTCAAAGTTCGGCTGGCTCCTGCTAAGAGGGGACTGCAGCCTCCTAAGATGGCTTAAAGTTGAAAGGTAGTTCGTTCTGTCCAAAAGCTGTGTTACGCCAACCCTTCCCCTCCCCCAGTTTCCAGTTGCAAGCGCGTGTTGAAGCCTCTCAGTTATTATTCCAGGACGGACAGCAGCTGAAACATTTATTAATGGGCCTTTAACACCCATCCTTTCAAGCTGGTATTTTATGTCTCTTACAAGGTTTCTGAAGGCTACTCTAAAAAGGTCTGCTAGAAGAGGTCCTGCAAGCCTTAAACGCTTATTTTTGAAGTGGTCCTTGTCATCCTGCATTCTCCTTCCAAGCTTTAGTTCGATAACTCGGCAGGCCATCTCGCCTAGGAATATGGCTTTATCCCTTCTGTTTTTGCTTGTTCTGCCTAAATGCGGAAGGAAGTTCTTGTCGATGGCTGCCTCAGCCTTTTGTATGCGGTATTCTTCAACTTGTCCGTGGGCCACACGGTTTCCAATATAAATTATGGCTTCCTTAACCGTGTCTACACCTATAGCCTTTTCGAAGGAGGGTTCAAGTTGGCTTTGGATTTCCTCCTCTACGGAAACTGCCTCAGCTATCTCCCTGTCTGATTCAAGGCCTAAAGCACGCATCAATATTACGAAGGGAATTTCAGAGGGTACTCCTGGCATTGAAACGTATATTACCCCGTCAGACTTCATTTTCATCTCTATTCTAGCTCTGAAACCGACTGTTGTGGAGAACAGCTTTGCCTGATAAACTGGTGTTGCGCCTTTCTCATCTATATCAACTATTATTCGGTTCGGGGCTAGATCTTCCATGGCGACAATTACACGTTCAGAGCCGTTAACAATAAAGTAGCCTCCAGGATCGTCTGGATCTTCTCCACATGCTATAAGCTCCTCTCTAGAAAGCTGGGATAAAAAGCAGAGTTTAGACTTTAACATTACAGGTATATTTCCAATGTATACAAGCTCGGTGTCCTGTTCTCTTCCATCAACAATGGGAGTCATTTCCAGGGCCACAGGCGCGGAGTAAGTTAGGTTGCGAAGCCTAGCTTCTATAGGGTAGATCTCATGTTTTGTTCCATCAACCTCAGTAACGTATGGACCGCTTATCCTAGTCTGAGGATCAATTATCCATACTTGTCCAAGCTTCACAGTGTAAGGATATTCCGGAACTTCTATTGGAATCTCCCCTACCTCGTCGATAACCTCTTGAAGGCCATGATCTATGAACTCGTTATATGAGTCTAAATGTTGGCGTACTAGGCCTTTCTCTCGGAAAAAAGCCGATAAAAGCATATTTGTATTCCTTTTTAAGTTTTCAATCAATCTAATCATACCTCATAATTGTCCATTTTAAGGAGACGAACATGCCGACTTTCTTTCTTCAAACTTTAATTTTCCTCCCTATACTGGATCATCCACGTTAAAAAGTCTCCAATATTTATAAGGGCTAAACACCTAGAACAACAAGCCTTACTAATAAACTTTTCTAATAAAACGCGGCTTAACCCACCATTTTCCTTACACGTGAGCAAGCCTAAAATGGAAAAGGGAAATTTAAAAGCAGTGCTTCTATAAGCCTATAAAGTTGAAAGAGCTGTCGTTTCATTTACTATATTAGGCTTTAAATGTTGCACTTAGCCAGATTAACACTATATAAGCACTCGTTGCACGTATAAATGTTGCCGTAACAGTCAAACTCGTTGGTTTTAGTGTAATAACATCCCATAGGTGAATATGGGCAATCTCCACACCAGGGCATATTTCTAGCCATATTTTCCCTTACAAGTCGGAAATTGACGTAATCCGCTTTCCTCCAAACGTCCTCAACCCTCTCCATTCTTGAATGTCCAAAGATTAATTCGTGAACGTTTTTTAAATGTGCATTGACATACATAGGATGCGAATACATGTATTCTGTGCATGGGGCAACAAATCCATCACACCTTACCACCATAGTGCTACGCTCAATGTAAGGGCATTTTCTTTCTTTTGCGTTTGGATATAAATTTGGAAGCCTTAAATCAATTTTATATCTATCTGCGAGTTTCAATATTTGTCGGAAGTTTTCTCCCAATTTATCAATTTCCTCAAGTTTTCCCTTAGAGCTGAAAAGTAATGGAAGGTTAATCCAGCATCCTTTCTCCTCTGCACTCCTCCAGAATTCTTCAATTTTCCATGCACAATTTGATTTTCGGCTTAAACCGTAGGCTTTGCCGAAAATTTCTTTTGAAGCTTCTCGCAGTAGACTCCATCCATATTTAAGTGAGGGCTTTATTATTTCAAGGGAATGCTTACTCATAGTTATATATACTGTTTTGTCATAAACTTCTTTTGTATATGGGATGACGTGGGAAAAGATTATGTAATCTACGTCTTTCTCCGCTGCGTATTCCACTAGAAATGGAAGATCGCTGAGGTTCTCTGTTGTTATGACGGCTTCAATGCCCAGCTTAAAATCCCTTCCTCCACGATGTTTAATGCGGGATATGTGGTGAAGGTTTTCCAGTATAATTGCAGGCTTTGATCCTTCTCTAATGTCTCTTAATTTGGCTCTATCAACAGTATCTATTGAAAAGCAAATTGAGTCTACCCCTATTTCTTTCACAATTTTGTCAGCTAGTTTTGGGGTTAAGAAGGAGCCATTGGTGCTTATTTTTATTTGCGCTTCTCTTGGAAGCTTTTCTCTTGAAATTTTAAGCATTTCTAGGACGTTCGGGTTTATGAAGGGTTCTCCCAGGCCGCAGAGTATAAGCCTGGTCAACCTTGGAAAAGCTTTTTCGGCAATGGTTTTGTATAGGTTAAGGTTCATGTCGCAGGGGTTAGCCTTCCAAACTTGCCTCATGCAATTTAGGCAGTTAAAATTGCATTTGTTCGTAACTTCAATTTGTAAGGCTTCAGGAAACTCTTCATCCATAAAATGACTCTTCTAAATTTTATCCCCCTGCTACTGGCGGGAAAACAGCTACTATATCACCTTCTTTTAAGGTAACTTCGCCTATGAGGTCCTTTATGTTCCTTCCGTTTACGAGAAAGATTATTTCGTTCTTCAGCTTTCGGCTTTCTTTTTCTATTGCTTCATCTAGGAATTCTCGGCCGAGAATGCTTGATGCTTTCTCAACTAAATCTTGAAGGGTTCCGTCGCATTCAACCGTCAGCTCTCTAACTTTGTATTTTTTTCGCAAGGTGGCATATAGCAGCATTTTTACTTTTGCCATTACTTGTTCGCCAACAAAAATAAAGGGGAGATGGATAGGCTTTTTTATTAAAGTTCTATTTCAAGCTGCTTCAATTTTTCCTTTGTCGGAGCCCCGTTTATCCATCCTCTAAGTTTGTAGTATTCTTCCTTCATCTTTTCAAGTTCGGCGAGTTGTCCTTTTGCGGGTCCCTCAGGCATGGGATCGGCAAGCAGGCGTTGGGGAAGGGTGTCATCTTTGCCGTCGAAGCCGTATTTGTTTAGGATAACTCTTTCAAGATTGTATATTCTCTCTCCAATTTTTAGGATTTCATCCTCTGTCATGCTCCAGCCCGTTACAGCTGATAAAAGCTGAGCGTAGTCTCCAGCTCCAAGAGCAAAGGTTGTGAAAAGACAGTTAACAGTTGAGTTGACAACGCATGTGAAGTCCTGGAATATTTTAACCCACTTAGCCTTCCCATCAGGCTTTAGAGGGTCTATTTTTTCAGGAATACCTATGACTTCTGGAGATACCGTATACCCTGTTACGTGGCACCCTCCCCTATTCGCTGTGGCGTAGTTCAGTCCTATACCTTTAATGGCGCGGGGATCATATGCAGGCATTTCAAGACCCTTAACGCTCATCGAAAGTTCAGGGTGTCCGTAAAACTCGCAAAGCCTCTTTGAACCTAGCGCCAGGTACTTGCCAAATCCTGATTTATATGCTGTGCGCCATACAGCTTCAACCAGGGCTGCTGCATTTCCGAAGCGCAGGTCTAAGCCTTGAAGGTCTTCTTCAGGTATGTATCCCCTCTCATTGAGTTCCATGGCGGCTGCTATTGTTGAGCCTGTGCTTATCGGGTCCAGCCCAAGCTCGTCGCAGTAGTGGTTAGCCTTAACAACTGCATCTAAATCTTTAACTGCAGTGCTGCTTCCAAGGGCCCAAACTGACTCGTACTCAGGGCCTTCTGAACTTAGAACCTGGAAAGGCCCTGACTTAACGCTTGTAATTCTTCCACAACCAATTGGGCAGCCCCAGCATGACCTCCTGTTAACTAAGTAGGTTTCAGCGAGGGTTTCCCCGCTTATTTTCTCAGCGTCAGGGTTTACGCCTGTCTGCCAGTTCTTGTAAGGCAGTCCTCCAACAGCGTTAACCACGTTAACCAGTATGGCTGTGCCGTAAGTTGGCAGCCCCTGGCCCGTAACAGCGTTCTTCCTCATGGCATCAAGGCATCTTTTAGAAACTTCACTGAAAGCTTCAGGATTAGCAACTGGAACCTTTTGATCTCCAGAAACCACTATGGCCTTAAGCTTCTTAGAGCCCATAACAGCGCCGAGGCCTGTCCTCCCGGCAGCCCTGTGCTCATCGTTAACTATGCAGGCCATGTTAACCAGGTTCTCTCCGGCTGGCCCTATACATGCAACGCTCGTGTTTCTCCCTCTAACCTTCCTCTTTAAAATCCTACAAGTGTCGAAAACATTTTTACCCCAAACTGGCCCAGCATCCGCCAGTTCAGCCTCCCCGTTAATTATTGACAGGTAAACGGGTTTTTCTGAAACGCCTTCAACGACAACCATGTCAAAACCTGAGAACTTAAGGAAGGATCCCCACTCTCCACCTGAATTTGCGCTTCCTATAGAACCTGTTAAAGGAGATTTTAGAGACATAACATGATATCTTCCAGACGAAGGAAACCCTGGGATTCCTGTTCCTGGACCTGTGGAAAAGATTAAAACGTTCTTAGGACCTAAGGGGTTGATGTCAGCCGGACTTATTCCTTCAATCTCATACTCCTTCAGATACTGGTAGAGAATGTATACAGAATACCCCTTCCCTCCAAGGTATTTTTTCGCCACATCCATAGATGTAGGCTTCACCTTTAAGGCTCCAGTTGATAAGTTAACAGTTAGAATTTTACCCATAAACCCACTTGACAAACAATCGCCCCCATTTTTCACTACACGATTCAATAATAATAACAATGATATTCTGTAAATATTTTTCTCCCCTTTTGCAAAGCCAACCGCCCGCTTGTAAGACCAGCCTAGGAAATGATTAATAAGAAAGAGCTGAAAAATTGATATCGGGCGGCGGTAGCCAAGCCAGGTCAAAGGCGGAGGACTCAAGATCGGCAGAGTTTAAACCCCTATGAGCCATCCTCTCCCGTAGGGGTTCGCCGGTTCAAATCCGGCCCGCCGCACCAACGCCTCTTTCGGGTTTGCCTAGAATTTCAGGCTTAATTAGACTTTCAAGCCATGGTTTCCAATGACCAACATATACGAATGTGTAACACCTTAATAGTGCAGGAAGGCTGTTTTCTGTTGCTTGACGCCATTTAACTTATAAGAGTTTTTGAAGGTGACATCTTTATGATGGGGCATGAATTTAAATTTAGCTGGGAAAGTTGTAGTAGTCACTGGTGCTGCAAGGGGTATAGGAAGCAGCATTGCCTTAGAGTTTGCAAAGGAAGGGGCTAAAGTTGTGGTAAATGATGTTATAGAAGGGATTCCAGTTGTGGAGAAAATCAGGAGTATGGATGGAGCTAGCATTTTCTTCAAGGCTGATGTTTCAAACGTAGAGGATGTTGAAAAATTATTTAGTCAAGTTTTAGAAGTATTCGGACGAGTAGACATACTTGTAAACAACGCCGGTGTAACCAGAGATGCCTTAATTCATAAAATGAAAGTCGAGGACTGGGACATTGTTATGGATGTTAACTTGAAGGGAGCCTTCCTCTGTTCCAAGATGGCTTCAGAACATATGATGAGGCGAAGCTACGGTCGTATAATAAACATATCATCCGTTGTAGGGCAGATGGGTAACGTGGGCCAATCCAATTATGCGTCTTCAAAGGCGGGATTGATTGGGCTTACAAAGGCTTTGGCTCTTGAGCTTGCTCCATATGGCATTACCGTGAACGCCATAGCTCCGGGTTTTACAAAAACAGAAATGACTAGGAAAATGCCGGAGAAAATTGCTAAACGCTTTGTTGAAAGGATACCCCTCGGAAGAATGGCTGAACCAGAGGAGATTGCTTATCTTACAGTTTTCCTAGCGTCAGATCTCGCCAAATACATTACAGGACAAGTTATAGCCGTTAATGGTGGACTTTACATGTAAACACCCAACGAGCCATCTGAGATTGCACAATTAAGAGCAAAGGCATATATCCTTCAATACGCTTCTGAACCTCCCTAATAGGAGCGTTTAAGCGGAAATTGATGGCACTTGCAGATGAGATATTGAGGCTTAAGAAAGAGAAGAAGGCTATAATCTTAGCGCATAACTATCAAAGGCCGGAAATCCAGGACATAGCGGATTATGTAGGAGATAGTATTGAGCTTAGTAGAAAGGCTGTAGAGGAAGAGGAAGCTGAGATTATAGTTTTCGCAGCTGTAGATTTTATGGCTGAGTCAGCGGCAATTTTAAACCCTAACAAGAGGGTTTTGCTGCCATCTGCGGGTGCGAGATGTCCCATGGCCCAGATGCTAACCGTGGATGAAATAAAACGTTGGAGAACTCTTTACCCCCATGTACCCTTGGTTTTATACGTTAACACTCTAGCTTCAGCCAAGGCCTACTGTGACGTCTGCTGTACATCTGCAAACGCTTTGGAAGTAATAGACTCTCTAAACGCTGAGACAGTGCTCTTCGGACCAGACCGTAACTTGGCTGAGTACGTTCAAGAGAAAACTGGCAAGATAATAATTCCAATTCCTGAGCGTGGTTTCTGTCCTACACACTTGCTCTTCCACTCTGAGGACATTCAAGCCTTGAAGGCTGTATACCCTGAAGCAGTTGTCATGGTTCATCCTGAATGTACCTCTGAAGTGCGGAAGTCAGCGGATTATATCGGAAGCACCTCCCAAATGTGTAAGTATGCAAAGGAAAGCAAAGCTAAAACGTTTATAGTGGCCACTGAAGAGGGAATAATACACCGTTTAGAAAAAGAGAACCCTGGGAAAAGGTTTATCCTAGCCTATGAGGGAGCAGTGTGTCCAAACATGAAATTGAACACTCTTCAAAGGATATACGTTTCTCTTAAGGAGGAGAAACACTCAGTTACAGTCCCTGAGCCCATAGCAAGAAAAGCCAGGAAAGCATTGGAGAAAATGTTTGAGATAAAGGTTAAAGCATAGACTATATGGAAACAACCATTGACCTGAGGATTTTCACACCCCTTTTTGACGACAACTCATTGCTTAACCTTCGAATTTCCGACGCATCACCCCTCACTGCAATAGCTTCTAGGCAGTCCCTCTCTGTTAAATGTATGTGCATTGTCGACGAGACAATGTCAGCATGATGATGCTGAATATCCGTTAGAGTATCCTCAACTCCTCTAACTTCATGGTCGTAAAGCAGCATAAGAACCCCTGCCCGCATTCCTCGCTCCTCCTGCTGCCACTTATGTTCAGATATAAAAAGCCTAACCGCGTCTTGAACAGCCTTAGAACGGTTTTCATAACCCATCTTCCGGATGACTTCGTCGAAATCCACTAGAAGATCAGGAGGAAAGGTAACGCTTACCCTAACGATTTTCGACATACCCATCATCGTTAAGATTTTAAAGTGTTTAAACAATAAAGTTTTTATGCATATTGCTAAAGATGGAAATATTTAGAAATATTGAAAATGAATAAAAAATATTTTAAAACTAAAGACATAGCCGCAATAATTCTATTTAGTCCACTATATGCCATACTTAACTTATACATAGGACCATTAGGCTTCACTTTATTTAAACTGCCAATATTATGCGATGTGGCTGTCTTCCTCTCCCTGCTGCTCACCGTTTGGCTTTCAGGCAAGTTTGGCTCAGCATCAATTGTTGGATTGATAGGCTCATTAATTGTTTTATCATTTAGACCGTCGCCTCACATTATCGGCTTTGCAGCTGCATCCATACTTTTTGATATTTTAATGACGGTAAACCGCCACAAAGTAAGTTTAAACCCTTATCGGATGGCTTCAGCTGCCATAGTAACGGTGATATCTGCTTACTTCGCTGGGGCTATTATAGGAGCCTTTTTCATGGAAAAACCATTAACTTCAGACACTGTTCAGTGGGCGGTGACTTTTTGGGGAGGATTGCATCTTGCAGGTGGAATAGCAAGTCTAACCCTAGCATTCCCAATAATAGAGATTCTTGAAAGGGCAAATGTGAAGAGAATAAAGAGCGTATAAAATGCCTTAAAGGTCAAAACAAAGATTTAGTCGCTTAAAATGTTTAAGTTTGGCGTTCATAACCTTCAAAGACTTCTCTGAACATTTAAATGAAGCCTTAACAAAAAAGAATACAATTAAAGGTGGAACGCGATAAATTTGATGAGGGAGAAACTATAAGGTTTATACATCATAAGACTTTATATGAAGGTTTTCTAAAGGTGTCTTAATGGGAATAGAGGATTTAGAAGTAGCTAAAAAAAGATTGAGAATATACGGTTTAACACTTTCAATTGTTAAAGATTCAAAGGCAGTTTTTGAGAGTAAAAGTAAAGGGATCTCTGACCTGGTTAGGGCTATAGAAAGTCTTGGAGATAAGCTTTCCGGTGCCTCAGCTGCGGATAGGGTGGTTGGTAAGGCTGCGGCTTTATTATTCGTTTATGTTGGGGTTAGGGCTGTTTACGCTCATATTCTAAGCAGCAGAGCTAAAACTGTGCTTGAAAACAATGAGGTTTATTTTGAGTGGGATGGGCTTGTTGATAAAATATTAAACTCAAAAATGGATGAGGCATGCCCATTTGAAAAAATGGCGGAAAACATATCCAGCCCGGAGGAGGCTTACAGAAGGATTAAAGACCGACTTATGCTTTAATGAGATGTTCGACATGGCTGGTGGATGCGAAGGGTTTATATCCAGAGAAGATAGAGAACTTGAAAGCATTAGAGAAGCCAAGAGGCGTAGAATGTTGAAAGAGTGGGAGGAAAAGCGTAAAACAGGTGTTGAGCCGGTTCATGTTACAGACCTAAATTTTAACAAAGTTGTAAGTGAAAACCCCCTTGTGCTAATCGATTTTTGGGCAGCGTGGTGTATGCCATGTAAAATGATAGCGCCCATAATTGAGGATTTGGCAAGAGAATACTCTGGCAAAGTATTAGTTGGAAAACTCAACGTGGACGAGAATCCAAGTTCAGCTGAACGTTTCCAAGTTTTCAGCATTCCAACATTATTAATAATGAAGAATGGCAGGGAAGTTGACAGAATAGTGGGTTTCGTCCCCAAAAACCAGATTGAAAGCCGACTTAAAAAACATTTAGAGTGAGAATCATGGACAGTTCAGAGCGCAGAGTTGTAGGCGCACTACTTCTCCTTTTAGGGGTAACTTTCTTTGCTATAGGCCTTTACACAGGCCAGCTGAACTTGATAGTTGAGCTTTTAAGAAAGGCTTTTCCATAAAATTGGCAAGTTTAACCAGCATAGGATCAGACACGCAACAAGCCAGATTTAAGCTTAACAGTACAATGCTAAATTCAGACTGGAAATCCTTCCGAGAGATGAAGACGGATGCTGATAGGAGATTATGGAGTTTTTAGTATCGCCTTTTAAATTTATCCCCTCATTTTTTCATACATTTTTTCCAGCGTCCAGCGTATACTTGATTTAAGCTCTCTTAAACGGTCAGAATCAAAGTTCTCCACAATTATTTCTCGTATAAGGTCACCATCCCTAACAATATTGTAGGAGAAAACATCCTCTGGTTTAAGCCTTCCAGACTTTAATAGTTCTCTATCTTTTTCCAGCATTTTTGTCAACACTCTTTCAACTAAGAACTGGGTGAATGGAGGAGTGTTAATGTTAAAGGCTTTATCCTCTGCCAAGACTACTTTTAAAATGTTATCCCCAAGATAGACCTTAGCCAAAAGCTCTCCTGAAGAAGCCTTAAACTGAATTGTTTCTCTAAATTCAGGGGGGGCCTGCAAGGGTTTAGTTAACGCTTCTATGGCCTGGGGCTCTCCTAATGGAGGTAGGGGTTTAGTGATCTCTGCCCGTTTAAAACCCTTAGCCAAAATTATGGAGTTAACAGTTTCTAAAACTCCATGTAACTCCTTGATTTCTGATTCTAGCTTTTCAACTCTTTTCTCGAGCTTTTTCTTAAAAGCCAAGAGCCTTTTAATCTCTTCAGCCTCTTCAGACATCACCGCCCACTAAATATAATGTGCTTATTTTTGCTTATCAAACCTTTGATTGCTAATCCTATTACATCACTTCTAAAATGGCCGAATCTTCAACTTCTGATTTTAGCTTTGGATAATGTCTAAGCTTGACTTTAAACTCTTTTTCAAGGAAGTTTTCAAATTCCTTGAAGACCAAACTGTCTGTTAGGTTCATTTTAAAACATATGCTTCCTTTAAGGAGGGAGGTTAAATCATATATGGCCACTCGTTTCGATAAGTTTTCATCCTCTAAAATTATGTTTAAAAAATTTTCTGGAGAAGTTTCTGAGAAAAGCCAAGCCGTGTAGGCTGCCTCAACAACACGGTAAAAGGCTCCCTCTCGAACAACACATTTTTTATTAAAAACTATGCTTTTAAATGATGATGGATGAATATTCTTTGCTACAAGAAAATTGTGATATCTGCCGTCTATTTCAACCCAATCCTCACTTTCCGAGGTTCTCCACCCATGAAACCTGCACCTCTCCTTAAAATTTTTCAGAAGTTCCCAAATTCTAGATGTTTTCATTTAGAAACCTCTTGCTTCAATACTATTTGGAATCCCCTCAGATTTAAACTTAATTGCACGTTTTTGCGAAAAAATGTAGATAAAAGTCTTAAAAATTGAAAAATTGTAGATAAAAAACGATTTTACCTACAATGTTCCAGAGAAAATTGGCAGAATTAAATACGGCAATGTCTTAAGCTAATAAAATGTTTTAACGAGTTACAGTTTAGTGTTTAAGAGCTGGGACAATCTTACGGAATAAACCATGTTTTTCTACGTTTTTCCGACAACAAACAATAAATTGACATGTAACAAATAAATTATATAAATTGTTGGAAGGCCGCGAGGTTTGAGGTCTAAAAACAACTCTTTAAACTTAGATGTTGTAGATCTAAAAATTTTGGAAGCCCTTCAGGAGGATGCAAGACAGACCTATACTGATATAGGTAGACGCTTGGGAATAGCGCATTCAACAGTTTATGATAGGGTTAAGCGCTTGGAGCAATGTGGTGTGATAAAAAAGTACACCGCTCTTGTAGACACAGAAAAAGTTGGAAATAAAAACGTGAAGGCAATAATAACAGTTTACACAGATCCTAAGGAAAGCGAGAAGGTTGCAGAAAAACTGTGCCAAGAGCCTCAGGTGCTTGAAGTTTACACCTCTCTTTCAGAAGAGCTTCAAGTGATAGCAAAGGTTATTGCAGAAACCCAGGAAAGCCTCCACGCGTTTATTGCCAAGTCAGTGGCTCCGTTAAAGGGAGTTTTAAGAATTCGCACATCGATACTCACTAAGAAGTTCAAGGAAGCGCAGTACCTCATTGGAAACGAACTTAGGAAAATTATGGAAGATGAAAATAAAACGTGAAAAATGGGATGCAAATGAGGGAAGAGCTAAACCGGAAAATAGTTCAGTCAGTTCCGAGGGAGAAGGCCTTCTACTTCTTTACTTCAATTGGAAACTATACTGGCCTGTTTGCTTCTTCGCTTAAAGAGTTTATGGAGGTGATAAGCATGGTTGACGCGAAATCTTTAGAGTTTCACCTTTACCGAGGAGACTTTGAAAAGTGGGTTGATGAAGTTTTAGGGGATGCAGAGTTAGCCAGGGAAATTATTGAGCTGAAAAAACTTGGGTTGACAGGTGAAAACCTTAGGAAAAGTTTATACATTACAGTTTCAAGGAGATTGGAGAATCTAAAGATTTAGACTTTTCGAGTTTAGGTGTAGCTGGAAAAGTTAAAAAGGCTTGCATGTTGATGTTTATTTATTTAGGGGGCTTGGATTAGGCTTAAATGTGATAAGAAACTCAGTAGGGGAGCTTTGATTGCTTGGGGAGAAACGCTACGTTCAACACAGTTTTCTTAAGCCACAAGCTGTTGAGGAGAGGCTTTACCAGACAAGAATTATTGATGTGGCTAAGAGGAAAAACTCTCTTGTAGTTTTACCTACTGCTCTTGGAAAAACTGTTATAGCCCTCCTCCTTGCCATTGAGAAATGTGAAGAGGGGAAGATTTACTTCCTAGCTCCCACTAGGCCCCTTGTTCAGCAGCACCATAAAACTTTTGTTGATAAAACCTTTTTCGAGGAGAATGAGCTTGTGCTAATCACTGGGCATCATCCTCCTGAGAAGAGGAAGATTCTTTACGGACAGGGCAGAATAATATTTGCAACTCCTCAGTGCATTTACAATGATTTGAGAAGCGGGTTTTTAAGGCTTAATGATGCCTCCCTCATAATTTTCGATGAGGCTCACAGGGCTAGGGGTAATTACTCCTATGTAGGTATAGCCCAATACTATTTTAGGCAGTGTAGCCGCCCGTTGGTTTTGGGCTTAACAGCCTCTCCAGGCGGCAGCGAGGAGAAAATTGCAGAGGTTTGTAGAAACCTAGGGATAGAAGCCATAGAACATCGTTTAGATGAGGATAAGGATGTTAAACCCTATATTCAGCCAATAGAGGTTCAGTGGAGACGTGTTAAGCTTCCAGAATGCTACATAGAGGTCAGGGACAGGCTTAGAGAAATGTTAATTGAACGGGTGAAGACGCTTCAGTCTCTGGGGGTTTTAACGGATAAGCAGCCTGCCTTCATTACAAGAAGGGATCTTGTTGAGCTTAACGAGGAGCTTCAGCGTAGGATTGGAGGGGGTGAAGGTGGATATCTATATCAGATTAAGTTTCAGGCAACGGCAACGTTAAGCATAGCCCACATGATAGAGCTTATAGAAACTCAGGGTCCTGAAACCCTTCAGGCTTTCATTGAAAAGTCGCTTAGGAAAATGGCTTTTGAGGGAAGTCGAGGGCACAAGTCTATCATGGAAGACCCTGCTTTTTTGAAGGCAAAACAAATGCTTAAGGCATGTGTAAAAGCGGAAAACCCCAAGATGGCTGAGGTTGCGGACATTCTAAGGGGACAGCTTCATGCTAAGCCAGACTCAAGGGTTATAATCTTCACTCAGTACCGGGATACAGTGCGTGCCATAAGGAAAACTCTTAAGGAGAAACATGGGTTTGAAGCCTTGCGCTTTGTTGGGCAGGGTGAACGTGAAGGAGACCCTGGAATGAACCAGGAACAGCAGCGTGAAGCCCTTGAAAAGCTTAGAAGTGGGGAGGCGCAAATCCTAGTGGCGACAAGCATAGCTGAGGAAGGTTTAGACATACCTGAAGTGGACCACGTAATCTTCTACGAGCCTGTTCCCAGCGAGATAAGGTATATACAGCGCAGGGGCAGAACTGGACGCCGAGTAGCTGGTAAGGTCACCATATTGATAGCTGAAGACACAATGGACGAAGCCTTCTATTGGTCAAGCATATCCAGAGCTAAGAAAATGAAGAGAATAATAAGCCAGCTAAACAGGAAACTACCTCAAATGCTAAGAGAAAAACATGTCTTAGAAGCAGAACCAACTTTGACGAAGTTCATAGACGAACACAAAGCTCATGAACCGCAAAGAAATACTGAAACAATATTAAAGCCTTCGAAACCACAGCTTTGGACACCTCAAACAATACATACTAAAGGCTTAAGCCAAGCACTAAAATGGCTAAGTGAAAACATACCTGAAAGACCAACTTCGATCAAGACGATTGTGGAAATGGCGGCTGAAGAAACAGGCCTAGAAAAGGCAGCAGTGGAAACTGCAATATGGAGAATGACGCAGCAAGGACTACTCTACCAGCCTGAACCTGGAAAAATAAAGAAACTGTAACAAAATTAACGTGTGAAAATGCCTTTTAAGGTAAACAGCCAAAACATAGACTATTACACATTGAGTAAAATGTGGAAAGTGAATTGATGAGGGACGCGGCTAACATAAAACGCTTTACATGCTAAAATATTGAGGATAATTAACATTTACAATGATTAAAGTTTAAAGCTTATCCTGTTGGAAGAGAGTATTTAAGTGAAAGCGGGTTCATTTAAGAATCTGGCTGTTGTAGTCAGCATATATTTCCTAACAGTTAATTTCACTGAAATGTTTCTCTCCATATTTTTCATAGAGTCCGGAATGAAAGTTGCCGATGTTGTTACCATTTTGCTTATAACTTTCCTTGTAATTGGGCTTATGCCTCTGGCGCTTCTTAGATTCTTCAAAAATTTTGAAAGATTAATTTGTTGTGGAATACTTTTCACAATGATTTTTTATATAGTTTTGATTTTTGTAAAAAATCCTATCATAATTGGGCTTGTTTATGGCTTAAGCTCTGCCACTTTCTGGCCTAGCTACAACCTTTTGCAGTTTAGGCTTAGCGAATCCAAAGTTAGGGCGCGAACGGTGAGCCTTTTCTCATCTATAATTCCAACAGTCGCAAGCACAGTCGGTCCTGCTTTGGGCGGAATATTTATAGAAAATTTCGGATTCCATAAGCTATTCTATTTATCCATAAGCCTATACTTTATCAGTTTAGCCTTTTCTACGAGGATAAGGTTTAAATGTGAGGTTTATGGCTTATCCCTTCCGAAGGAAAGGAAAATTTTCATCTTTTTTATAACATTCATTATTTTCGGTATGACGGAGGCCTACTGGCTTTCCTACCCATTATTTGTAAAGCAAATTTTAGAGACAGCTTCCATGACGGGCTTTATTTTCTCTATAACAGGTATTGTCATGTCAATTATAACATTTCTCGTAAACTGGCTCTCAGACATTAAAATGTGGCGTGTTGAGTTCACTGTGATAGGAACATTGTTAAACGCGGCATGGTTCTTTCTAATAGGTTTAGCTTCAGCCCCTCAACACCTAGTGTTATTATCCTCCTTATCCGGAATGGCAGGAGCATTTACAATTTCATGGCTTGCTCATTATGGAGATATGTTTAGCAGGAGGTATTACGCAAGCATTCTTGTTTTTATGGAGGCTGGCCTAATGGTTGAAAGGATAATAGGCCTTTTACCTACATACATGTTTATTTCAGTGGGAAATTATCTGGATTACTTCAGACTTTTAGGGATTTTTCACCTTTCAGTAATTCCATTTCTTTTAATGGTGAAAGTTGGCTAGCTTAAGATTTCAAGGTTTAGGCTGAACTCCTCATGCAGATTTGCAGGTTTATCGCGGTAAAGGCTATGAAGAACGATATGTTTTAATCGCCTGGAAACCCCTAAAACTTATTACTTGCATTTAATTCTCCCTTACGTTAACGGAGGGTTTGAATGGATAAGAAGGAGAAGATAAAGATTTCATTTGAATCTGGGCTGACAATAGAATGTGAAATATTTTTCGAAAGAAGTCCAAAGACGGCTGAAGCCCTCATGAAATCTTTACCCTTCAAGTCCAGGGCTGAGTTTTGGGGTCAGGAAATCTACTTTCAAGCTCCCTTCAATGTAGATCTTGAAAATGCAAGGGACATCGTTGATTTTGGAGATCTAGCCTACTGGCCTGAAGGCCCGGCCCTATGCCTCTTTTACGGCCCAACTCTTTCCAGCCCCTCACCCGACATTATAAAGCCATACAGCCCGGTAAACGTGATAGGTAAAATTATAGGAGATCCAAAAATTCTAAGCCGAGTGAATGAAGGGGAGGAACTAAAAGTAGAAAAGGCATAGACAGGTGTAAAAGGGAAGAAGGTTTTAGGCATGTTATGGGGAATCTCAAGCTTTAACGGCTTAAATTTTTAAGGCTTAATGTGGAGCTAGATTTTCAAGTTTTTAAGCACTTCTTCTGGTTTGAATTCTTGACGTGTTCTAACAGATGCCTCTTCCACGTAGAGTTGAACTGCATATTTTAAGGCTTCTCTACTTATCGGTATGTACTGGGTGTTGGAGTGGAAATAGTTTAGAAGGGATGCAGAGCAGGCGAAGCGGATGGCCCTGTCCTCTAAACGGGCTGAGAAGGCTACAAACTCTTTAGGTATTTGTTCCAAAATTGCGTTTCGGGCCTCCTCTATGACTTGGTAGGCTTCAGGCGTGATCAGCACGGGCTTTTGCGGATAGCGAGTCCTAACAAGTGGGTGTTGGGTTTCTATGGCGTAGACGAGGGTTAGGTGGTCTCTAATGTTTCTAGCGCCCTTTTCAATGTCAATTTCTCCGAAGGCAAGCCTTTTCTGGCTTTGAGCTATCTCTATGAAGCGCTGTTTTGTCAGCCTGTGAAGTCTGCATAGCATGCGGTCCTCGATGGCGTTGAAGTTTGGATCTGTAACTGTTACCTCGTAGCCTCTGCCATATGTGGCCACGTTGTAGTTCACCGTGAAGAACCCGCTAAACCTGTATGGTCCTACAACCTCTCGGTGAAGTTCATACTTTATTATGCCACGCTCCATGGCCAGCTTTAAAGGTTCAACCATGCCCTTATATTTGAACCAGTCGTTAAACTCTGGAACAATAAAATTGAAAGCTTTCCCAGCGTAAGCCTGTCCTATCCTTATAAAGCGGGCTGGAGTCATGCCTCCTGCATAGCGGTTGCGTCCTGGAACGCCATGGGGGAAGATTTTAGCATCCAACTTGCCGAGTATCATGTCTCTTGTGGAAAAGCTTTTACCTGTTCCAGGCTCTCCGAAAAGGGCAAGGTTCCACCCTGTCCTCATTCCTGTCTTACCCCTTTCATGAACTATTTCAACATCTGCCAATCCGTACTGTTGAGTTATGCTTAGAAGGCTGTCAAAGTATAGGACCGACCCGAAAAGTTTAATTAAATAATCTGAGAGGCTGCCTATTGAGAAGGATTTTCCAAACTTAACCGTGGCTTCAAGCCTGCTTCTCAAAAGTTCTGCTAGGTAATGGCTGAGCTCGTTCTCCATTTTCTCTATTTCCACCCTTTCCATAGCAACGTAATCAACTTCGCCTTCTCCGGCCTGGACAGCCATGGGAACAGTAGCGGTTGTCACCGTTGGCCAGCGTTGAGGCGGGGCTATGCCTAACTCCTGCTGGACGAGTGGTGAAACCTCTTCCAGGGCCCTCCACTCTCTGTAGCCTTCCCCTTCATAGGAAGGAGTTATTATCTTTAGCCTTTCAAGGTCTGCCACTATTGGCAATGGGTCTATGCGATGCTTAAGGCGGGCGGATATGTCTCTTAATCCGCAACCATCAGCAGCCTCAAGGATAAATCTTAAAACTTCAACCCCGTTTTTCCCATGCTTTCTAACTATCTGTCTGAGGCCTGTTCTAAGGGTTTCCCATGATCCTTCAAGGGTTAATAATCCATCCTCCAAAGTGTAGTATTTACCTCTGAAGACAACCCATTTTCGAGGCTTAAAGGCTGTAAAGGCTTCTTTAAGCTGAGATTCATTTATGGCTGAAGCTATGGCAAGGGCAGCTTCATCCTCGTCTATCATCCATGGGTTTTCAAAGCGTTCAAAATACGACACGGCGTATTTTCTGCCAATTTCGTAAAGCTGGGTAATTGGGAATGCCCGTTTTAACAGGATTTTCCTTTCAACAACTTTCTCTTCAGAATCCACCATCAATTCCTCCGCCAATATATGTTTTTGTAAGCGCTTCCACCTCCATCTGTCCAATCCAGCCTTTAACCTTAAGCTCCTCCAGCCCTCTGATCAAAATTTCACTGAAATCATGCCTTTTTAAAAGGTTGGCTGAAGCTGCAGTTTGAAGTAGGGCCTCGTTGAAAGCTTCATCTGTTGCTGAAGCTGTTTTTATGGTTGAATCCAGCATTTTCCCAATCACGGTTCTAGGCTGGAGGAAAAGTTTCACTTTGGATTCCTGTGTGAGGCCTGTAAGGGCTTTTTTGAAGGTTGTCAATAGACCTCCAGGCACAGCAACCTTCGAAGGTGGGACTGTTTGAATTTGCGTTTTCCCCTCAGCCTCATAGCCTAAAAGGTAGAAGGGTATACATGTAAGTTTGACGTCTTCAATCTCCCATGGCACGATAGCTGTTTCAACCACTTCCATCCAAATGCGTTTTCTGTTTATCAGCTCTTCAATTTGTTTGGCTATAAGGCTTGTCTTCAGCCTAAGCTTTTCAACCTCTGCCTTTTTAGCGTTTATTTTCTCTTCACATTGGGTTTCAAGGCTGGAAATTACGCTTTGTTCCTTTTGTATTAAATCTTGATAGGCTTTTTTAACCTTTTCAACGTCGGCTTCATGTTCTTTTTGGGCTTCTTCAACGTGTCTTGCTAACTCTTGTATCCTCCTCTTTGCCTCATGTATTCTTTCTTCACATATTCTTAGCCTGTGGTCCCAACGGGCTAACCCCAACTTGTTATTTCTCCTCCGGCATGTTTCGCGTCTTCTGCTGTAGTCTGCCTTCCTAAGTTCAAGTTCCTCAAGCTTCTTTTCAAGCCTTTCCTTCTCCTTAATTTTGGTTTTAAGCTCTCTTTCAAATGTTTTATTCATTTTAAATGTTTCAGCCTCCTTTCTCCCTTCAAGTTTTTCTACGTTTCTCTCAACTGTAGGCTTAATCTTTAAAACCTCCTCGTTGTAGAAGCCGCGCGTATGCTCTATTTCCTTAAGAATCATTTTTTCATGAAGGCTTAAAGCCTGGTTTAAAAGTTTTCTGGCATTTTCAAGGCTGCTTATCTCCAACTCCACATTTTTAATTATTCTTGAAAATTTGCCTACACATTCTAAAGCTGCCTCTACGTCTAGTTTAGGAGGCAATAGAACAGCCGAAGGGGTGGTTTCAGTCTTTGTTG
>JAVZIQ010000024.1:0-5470 GCA_038871175.1 Bathyarchaeia archaeon
CCAGAGAGAAAATTGCAGCATCAGCATCTAAAAACCTGATAATAATAGCTGATTACAGAAAGAAGGCTGAAATACTTGGAGAGAACAATCAAACCCTCCCAGTGGAAATCCTGCCCTTCGCCACACCCCATGTCACTGCTAAAATAAGAGAAATAAAGGGAAAGCCATGTTTAAGAGAAAGTAAAGGTAAAGTTGGACCAGTGGTAACAGATAACGGCAACTTCATATTAGACGTTGACTTCGGACTTATAAAAAACCCTGAAAAGCTTGAAAGAAGCCTCAAAGCCATTCCAGGAGTTGTTGAAACAGGACTTTTCATAAATATGGCTGACATAGTCTATTTAGGATGGAGCGACAAAGTGGAAAAACTCGAAAGAAAAATAGGCACAGAAAGCTCACTCTCTAAATTTTGAAGTGAAAGATTTTAAACCAGCTTATTTAAATGGCCAACTTTAACTCTGAAAGGAAAGTGTTTAAATTTCCATGTAACTACTGAATAGCTAAAAGCTTATGTTTAACTTAATTTTTAGAGGAAGAAAGTTAATTTTTTCTGGCCTATTTTTATAGATTTCTCATTCATATAAATTTTTAAAGAATACAAAAACTATCTAATTGTAAAGTGTAGAATCTAGTTTTCCCCTAACCGGTCTTGTCCGCCCAGGTATGGGGGACAAGTCTAGTGGAAACTGACCGAAGTATAATTAGAAAGAAAAGTGACGAATTCCTTCGCAGCGTTAAGGAGGATTGGAAACTTTTGTGGAGGGAAAAATACGATGACAAATTCAGAGGCGAAGGGGTTGCTGTTCGCGATTACCCCCTACTTTTTGTGGAAAGGGGAGCTGTTATTTTCGCAAACAGAGATGCCAAAATCCCTATCCTCTCTGAAATCCTCAATTCTTGGACTGATGAAGGCTGCATTTATGCCCCTGACCCAAGGAATGGAGGATGGGGCAAGTTTGTAAGAACTTATTTGGCTAAAAGCCATAAAAAGTCAACAGAAATCGAGCCTAAAAATTCATCTAAAAAGAATCCTAGCAGAGGACGGCAACTCAAAAAGGGCGGAAGAGGATGGCTTCACATTGAATAAGCCCTAAATTTCAAAAGGATGATCTTATGGCGGGACATAGATGTAGCCTAGAAATCATGGCAGACATATTAAACGCATGTAAAATAAAGGCAAAGAAGACAAGGATTATGTACATCGCCAACCTCAGCTGCAACCATTTAAAAAGATATCTGAAAGAAACTCTTAGATTCGGGCTTATTTACGTCAATGGCGAAGAATATAAGGTTACAGAAAAAGGAGAAATATTTTTAGAAAAATACGAAAAGTTTCGCAGAAGGTACCGAATACTTCTAAAGGAACTTGAAAAATAAATGTTAAAAACCTTGAAAAATAGACAAAATCGTGATCTAAAAACAAAATGTAGCTTTGTAACATTCTGAAAGGAAAATAAATGATTACTTAAGCCTAAAACCTTTAGAAGTAATATAGCCTGCAGCGTAATAACAACGCTTTTTCAATATGTCTAAGTGAGTGTTTTTAAACCTCGCCTCTGAAGGATAATGAGGCCAGGAGTGGGCTTTTTCTCAACATAATCTTTTGGAAATTTGGTGGCGACTTAATTGCGTAAAATTGACAGCTCTTTCGTCACCGTCGTCATGGCAGCTTTCAATGAGGAAAAAGGTATTGGCCTCACTTTGCAGGAGCTTGAACATGTACTTGGAAATCCGCATTTTCTAGTAGTTGATGGAAAAAGCCTTGACAAAACTATTGAGATTGCTGAGAATTTTGGGGCTGAGGTACATATACAAAGCGGCAGGGGTAAAGGGCAGGCTATTTACGAAGCTCTTGAACAGGTGAAAAAAGATACCAAATATGTTGTTCTCACGGATGCGGATTTTACTTATCCAGCGAGACACATACCTGAAATGATGGAAATATTGGAAAATAACCCTTCAGTTGGCATGGTTGTAGGCAACAGGTTTAACGACAACTTTGACGTCAAGCGATGTATGTTTAACACTTTTTACTTTGGAAATAGGCTATTGGCTGCTCTGCACATGATTGCCAACGGCATTAACATGAAGGATCCTTTAAGCGGTTTACGCGTTGTTCGTTGGAACATACTTAGGGGCTGGAGACCTAAATCCACGAATTTTGATTTTGAAGTGGAATTAAACCTCTACACAGTGAAAAAGGGTTTTAGAATAGTGGAGGTTCCAATAGAATATAGGCATAGAATAGGCGAGAAAAAGCTCAGGGTAAGACATGGATTCATAATATTAAAAAGAATTATGGCTGAATCCTACCCTTCTCAAATTTCAACAAGCATATTAAAACTTTTTCGCGAAAGGTTTAGAAATGGTTTGGCAGCCTATAAAACCGCAACTCGTCCTTCATTCTCGGTAAAGGGCGGGAAAGGCAGTTAAGGGTTTTAAGCCGGCAAAATTTAAGGATCGAAGCAACCTCTCATGCATTTCAGATCTAAAATGGACCTTTTATGAAAGTTTTCTTTTTGGTTCTAGCTAGAAACGGAAGACATGTTGAAGATAAAATTAGGGAGTTGGAAGCTTTAGGCTATCCCTATTTGGTTATTTGCGGAGAAATATTGAATCATTCTAATGTGGTTTATCGTGAACCTAAAGGAAAGTATGACGCTGTAAATTTTGGCTTCCATTTTATTCCTAAAGATGTTGATGTTGTAGCTTTAAACGATGTTGACACGAAGCTAAGCAATCTTGATGCAGCATTAAAACTATTTAGGTTAAAAGGTGTTGACTTAGTTTTTGCAAAGGTTTTTGTTAAGGAAGGGCCTCAAAAGTTCTTCTATTCACTTCTCGACCCTATTAGGAGAAGGCTTCTTATAGCTGCAAGCGGTGAGCTTATGCTTTTAAGGCTTGAGGTTCTCAAGAGTATTCTCCCTCTAAAGCCTTGTAAGGCAGAGGACAGCTACATACTCTTCAAAGTTTTAAAGCTTAGACGTAGAGCTGTTTTTTGTGAAGAATGTTTTACTGTCACAGAGAGAACCAAAAGCTCTGCAGGCGAAGTTTCCTATAAGAGGAAAACTGTTTGCGGTTTATATCAGGCTTTAACCTATGCCAAGCCACCAAACCTTATAAGGATATTCTATTTTTTAATGCCATTTGCCTCCCTATCCCTATTAATTCTTGGGAAGATGGGTTATTTATGGGCAAGGGGTATCCTCTTAGGATTAGTTGATTTTCTACGCGGTGACCGTTCAGGAATATGGGCATCCGCATAATGAAGTAAAATTAAATTGTATAGTAGGGCTTTTATGCGGATTCTTCAAGTGTGTCCTAGATATTATCCCCATTTCGGAGGAGTTGAAGAGAACGTTCGAAGAATAAGCGAGACATTAGCATGTAAACATGATGTAACAGTTTTAACTACAGATCCGGCTGGAAATCTGCCTAAAGTGGAGTACATAAACGATGTTCGAGTTTTAAGGTTTAAGGGTTGGGCTCCCAATGAAGCATGCAGCTTCTCCAGAGGGCTTAGAAACTATATAATGGAAAGGTCAGGATGCTTTGACGTTGTCCACGCCCATAGTTATCATGCTTTCCCGGCGCTTTATACAGCTCTGGCTAAAGCTAAAAAACGCATGGTTTTCAGTCCTCACTATCATGGAACTGGACACACTTTTATTAGAAAAATGTTTCACATACCCTACAGGGTCCTGCTTGGAAAGAAGATTTTTATGAAAGCTGACAAAGTTATCTGTGTTTCAAACTTTGAAGAAAGCCTGGTTTTGAAGCATTTCAAAGTTGAAAGAGCAAAGGTTATAGTCATTCCTAACGGATTAAACTTTGAAGAATTTAGAAGTTTGGAAAAGAATAGGGAAAGTAACCCATCTCACAGGAAAATATTGTATGTTGGCAGACTTGAAAAGTATAAAGGAGTGCAATATTTGGTTAAGGCTTTAGCAAAGCTTGACAATGACATAATCCTAGAAGTTGTAGGTAAAGGCCCTTACAAAAAAAGTTTGGTTAGGCTTGCAAAAAGGCTTAGGGTGGATAGCAGAATCAGGTTTTTCCAGGATTTACCACGCCACAGACTTTTGCATAAGTATGCCGAAGCAGATCTTTTCGCATTATTATCAAGGTATGAAGCTTATGGGATTAGCCTAGCAGAGGCTTTAGCTTCACGGACACCCTGTATAGTTGCCAACACTTCAGCTTTAAGGGAGTTCGTCGACAACAAAAATTGCTTCGGGGTTGATTACCCAGTGGACATAGACATGCTTGCAGAATTGACGCTTAAAATTATTGGGAAAGATGTTAATGGATTAAAATTCCCCAGCTGGATGGAAGTTGCTGAAAAAACATTTGAAGTTTACAGCTCATGCTAGGTTTTATGATTAAATGAACATTCTTTTTCTAAGCGAGCTGCTTCACCCCCATGGAGGTGGCGGTGAACTTGCCACTTACCTATATGCAAGACTTTTAAGAAGGGCAGGATTTAGGATCGCCATTGTCACAAACAGGTTTGCTGGAGAAAGAGAAATTTCTAAAAGCGAAAATTTGGTTATCTATCGATTACCCATTTTCAACGATAGGGAAGGCTATAAATACTCGATTTATAGACGTTTCGATGTTCTTTTATCCGTTTTTATGAGGAAAAAAATGAAATGGGCCGACCTTATCTATATTCCCAGATTTTGGCACCAAGCAATACCATTAGCCAAAGCTTATGGAAAGCCCGTTATCACACATCTCCATGGCTACATTCCAGTTTGCCCCTTAGCATCCCTATACAATTTTCAGAAAAATATAACATGCAATAGGCGTGGTTCATTCTGCCAAATTAAATGCATATACACCCATGAAAAAAGCCATATGAGAAAAGTTAATGAAATATTCCTTTCCACCCTGCTAAACTTCTGTTTAAGCCAATTAATGGGAAAAACTGTGGAGTTAAGTGACGCCCTCATATGCGTATCCAATGCCCAGAAAAGGCTTATTCTAAGCAGAATGCCAATTTTACATGACAAGATCCATGTTATATATAATCCCCTACCTAATTTACATGAAACCAAAGTTGAGGATAAAGACTTCGGATTCTTCGGAGGATCAAACCCTCTCAAAGGGTTTAAGGTTCTGTTTAAGGCATTAAAAAAATTACGCTTTAAAAGTCAATTCAAAGTTCACGCCACGAATTTTAGCCATCAAATGCTATGGCGAAAAATACTTTCAGTTTCTCCAAGCCTTGCGGTATACCCCAGGCTACCTACAAAAATTTACCAAAAGCTATACAAGAAAATAGGCACAGTGATATTCCCCTCTATTTGGCCTGAACCACTACCCTACGTCGTTTACGAAGCCCTATTAAGGGGAAGACTGGTAATAGCTTCAAGCCTAGGAGGAATTCCTGAACAAGTAAGCAATTGCCCTGGAACCTTACTTTTCAAGCCCGGAAACTTTGAGAAACTTGCAGATTTGATAGAAC
>JAVZIQ010000024.1:5480-26295 GCA_038871175.1 Bathyarchaeia archaeon
AAATGTTGAAAAGATAGTAGACCTCGGCCTCCGAAACAGATTAGAAATTTTGAATAGGAGGCAGAATGAAGCTGCCCTAAAAAGTTTTTCAAAGATTACGAATAGCATGTTCTAGCCTCCTCAGCCTTTAACACCAAATATTTAATGGTAAATCTTCTATGGATCCATCTTTAATCCTCATGACAAATGTTTATACTTGGCTTAACAAGGGAGACGCCGCCATAACAATTTCCATGATTAAGGCTCTTAGAAAACAGTGGCCTAAAACAAAAATATGGCTGCTTTCAATAAATCCAAGCCTTGACAGTTTTCGATATAAAAAGTATGGAAGCTATGTTGCTCCAGAATTTTTTGCAGAAACCTTAGCTTCGAAAAAGCTGAAAATTATAAAGATTCTGGAAATATTAAAAACAATAGTTCAAGTGACATTTATAGTTGCATTATGCAAACTCGGCTTTAAGCTGCAAGGATCCTTCACTCTGCAGAAATATTTTGAGGCAGATATAGTCATAAGCTCAGGAGGCGGCTTCTTAAATGATAATTTCGGCAGCTTTTTCCTTCTACACCTATTCCAAATTTTCGTCGCTACACTATTAAAAAAGCCCACAGTCCTATGTGCCCAGTCAATTGGACCCTTTAGAAATAAACTTGGCCTATTCCTAACAAAAATCGTGTTGAAAAAGGCAAATCTAATAACACTGCGAGAAGCTATATCTGAAAGTTTATTGAGAAAAGCCAAAGCTCGTTCAAAAATTTTCGTCACCGCCGACATGGCCTTCGCCCTTTCCCTAAAAGAAAATGGAGACTTCGCGAAGAAATCTAACCAAGATTATTTGAAGCTTCCAAAAAATTTTCCACTTGTAGGGATAACAGTGCGCAAGTGGATTTATCCAGGATGCGTTAATCCCAAAGAAAAATATGCAGAATATGTAGAAACCTTCACGCAGTTCGTTAACTACATTACAGACCATATGAATGCTACAGTTATTTTTCTACCACAAGTAATAGCTCCAAGAGAAGACGACAGGATTACAGCATTGGAAATTGCTGAAAAAGTGAAAAACAGAAAAAAGGTGAAAGTTTTGCTCGGCGACTACTCCCCATACCAAATGATGCATATAATTAAGAAAATGGACTTATTCGTCGGCACAAGAATGCACTCAAATATTTTTTCCCTAATAATGCTTGTTCCAACAATAGCTATATCCTATGAGCACAAAACAGATGGAATGATGAGAATGTTAAAACTAAATGAATGGGTTATTCCCATAAATTCACTGTCATTCAAAAACCTTAAAGAAAAAGTGGATAAGGCCTGGCTGAGAAGAAAGGAAATCAAAAAAGACCTACATAGAATGAGAAATGTTATGATGCGAAAAGCCAAATTAAACATCACGCTGATAAAACAAGTATGGGAGGAATACAACCTAAAATTAAGAGAATCCCATTCCCATAGAAATTTCGAAGATACTGCTAAAAAGTAAAACGGTTTAAGCCAAAGTTGCCGTGAAAGGCTTGAAAGATCTTCAGTTTTATTCTTAACGAATTTTAAGATGACAGAATAAAATTTCAACGCGGTTATTCTGTTAAACATTCATGGCCAAGTGATTTTTCACCATATTAGAACTAGGTGCAGCAAACTGATTCAATTTAACAAGCCACAGTACGCCTACTGTGGAGGTGAGCAACTACCTAGTCCATGGATCGTGGACTGAAAGTGTCTAGGTGGAGGAGGTTTTAGGCATGTTGAGAAAATTGTTTGGGATTCGAAGGGGTGAAAAGGGGGCAAATTCTATAATTCAAGCTGAGGGCAAAGTGAACCAATCAGAAGCTGAAAGCAAAGTTGCCCTATCGCATGGGAATTATGAGGCTTTAGAACAAAAGGCTGAAGCTGAAAGTGAACCATCAGACCAGAAAATTGAAATTGCTGAAGAAATGGCAGAGGCTGAAACAATTGAAGCTCCAATTTTTCCATGCAACGTTAAAATTAACCCTTATGGTTTCATATATATGCCTAAACGCTTATTGCAAGAGCTCGATTGGGAAATAACTTCAAAAAATAGCCGAGTAATAGTTCACCTAAAGGCTTACAGAACAGAAAGGGGTGTTGAGCTTATCAGAGAAGGTTCAGAGCCGTATAAAGAATGAGCGTGTAAACCGTTTCAATATCCTTGGAGTTCACTTATGAAACTTTTCTCCATTTTTCTCCCAATTTTGATGCTAAGCCCCATAATTTTTTTCTTCCTCCCCAGCTTTATTTCCAGGTTTTTTCTAATCCTCACATTTTATGCGCTATTGTTCTGCGCTATACCCTTCATTGCTGAGAAGCAGGTTAGGGAAAGTGCACTTTTTGCACACCACTTTTCTTTTTCGGCTTTCATATTTCTGCAACGCAATTTGGCTAGAATGCCTCCTTTCCTCGAGGGACTGGCATACTCGGAAACGGTGATGCTTGCTGATTTATACATGGAAGCTGAAAGGTTGGTTTTTGCTTCTCCCCACTCGTTCTTTCCCCAAACATCACTTCTAATATGGTTTATAGGCGCCTTCTGCGGCATCTCTTCTGCGCAGGCCTCTTTTATCCTAATTTTCTTTCAAATTATTCTCGCAGCACTTGTCAGCGTCTACATCTTTAACATTATCAATTTTAATGTTAACAGCTTTAGATCAAGGATTTTATTTGGGCTAATTGCATTCTTGGCAACATCATCCAACATGATGTTTTCTATAGGTGTCGGCTACAGAGATTTAGGCTTGTTAATGTTGCTTTTGTTATTCTGCTATCTTTTCCACAGAGGCCACAGATGCAGATTGGATTCCGTTGTGATGTTGTTATTAGCCCTAGGAGCTACTTTAGGATCGCCTTTAGCCGCTCTGATAATGATACAATTTTTCTCGCTGTTTTCAGTTTTATGGGAGGAAAGAACTGTATTTGTTTATGCTTTACTTCCTCTAAGCTACATGGTTTATGCTGCATGTTCTTATACTATTTCATTGAAAAATTATGCTAATTTCGCCTGGGAGGGCTTTAAGGATTTCTTTATCGCGATCTGCAGCGGAAATCTCCCGGCGCGTGTTTCACCATGGGAAAGGCTTACAGTTCCTACAAAAGAAGACATTTATGTTGCATCTTTATCCTATTTTTCCTTGCTATTACTCTCCTTAACCGTTACAGTTCTTCTAACAGCTATTCTGATGGAAAAAGGCCAAAGGTCAAAAAGCAAAGAGAAAGAAGCTCTGCTTTCCGCTACCTGCCTATGCTTATGGCTAATGCTTATCCTTACCGCAGCCACATACCTTGGAGCTTCGGTGAAAAATGAAGTTTCATTCTCTGATATAAGGACAATAGTTATACTGTTTGTTTCAACAATGTTGTCCTTCGCATTTACATTAAAAAGGCTCATTGAGAAAGTTTCCGGCAAAAAATATCTAATGCTAACAGTTACAGTTCTATTACTTCTATCTTTTTTGAGGCTGGTTTATGAAAATTACCCAAAATCCATTTTTGACCCTGTAAACGTTGTTGAAGATGATAGATTAAGTCTAATTTCAGTCCATTATGCAGGATTACATATCTTGAAATTTTACAGGGAAGGGGAAATAGTGATTGATTATAAAACTTCCATAAAATTATGGGCGAGACTTACATTAAAAGGCTATGGTAAAAAACTTCTAAGCGAAAAAACGCTTGTTACAAATCTCTCGTGTAATCCTTTTAAAAAAATCATAATATTTGACGTCAATGGATTAGAGTATCCATCACTTTACACATCGCTTGAAGCTTATAAAAAAGCCTACAACCTAAGCCTGACAAGAAATAAAATTTATGACAGCGGATCAATCTTGATAGCCTTAACATAAACACCTAAATAAGGAATTTATAAATGAAGGTTAAAATTTAAAGCTGCATACAGCTTTAAATTAAGGTGTATAAGCTAGAATTGGAGGTTTAAATTTGGTGGTTGTTTTTACTGGTGGGTTTTTCGACCCGCCCCATAGGGGGCATATAAACCTATTCAAAGAGGCTAAAGCTCTAGGTGACAAACTTGTAGTTATGGTTCATAGGGATGAGTGTTGCGTAAAAAAGAAGGGCTACTGCTTCATGCCCCTGGAAGATAGAAAAGCCATATTAGAAAGTGTAAAATACATAGATCAAGTTATTGTCTGTCCAAATAACTGTTCGCTGACAATGGAGCATATCCTCGAGGTTGTAAAGCCAGACATATACGCTAAGGGAGGAGACAGAACACCTGAAAACATGCCTAAAGACGAGGTTGAAACATGTAAAAGGCTTGGAATAAAAGTTGTTTATGGAGTAGGCGGTGGAAAAATTCAGTCAAGCAGCTGGCTTGTAAAAAAGGCGAAAGCGAAATTAACCGAGGAAAAACAAACTTCAAAATAATAAGCTTCACTAAAGCCAAAAATCAAAATTTTTCATAACAATAATTCCTTTTCAATTTTAGAGGAAGCAAAAGTTAAGGCCTAAAAGTTTTCATTCATGGGCCTTGAAACAGAAAACACTATATTTGAAATTTTGGTGTAGAAATGAACTTTCCATTAGAGTTTTTCGATATAGGCTTATGGCTTACATCGACGGCTATAATCCTCTTAATAACAGCTGAATTAATTTCCCCACGCTATGGAGAAATAAACCTTATAATTGATGGGAAAAAGCTTAGGTGGGCGTCTTTGATCACAGCTGGGCTTTCAATGTTGGCAATAGTTATACGCATATACGAAATGTTATGCATGTTTTAACAAAACGCTCAGCCTAGAATACTTCGCTTAGGGAGGAAGAGCATACAGCCCTATGTTTCAGGAAGCCCATCCTTGATAAAAGGTCTGAGCAATGATTCAGAAAGTTAAAAGATGATATTAAAAGTTTGTTAAAAGGGGCACTTTAAGGGGGCCCCTATGGGAATTTTAAGGTTGAAAAGGAGAGTTTACCAGTGAAAATTGAGGAAGCTTTAAAGCGCATAGCTCAGCTCGTAAGTTTTGGAAGATTAAGGCCTATAGAGCAGGCTCAGAAATTTCTGCAGTTCAATAAAAGATACCTATTTGCACGACAAGCATTATGGTTTTGGGTGACAATTTTGCTTACAACAACTGGAGCTTTAACATCCCTGGCTATTCCAGAAGGTACATATCCAACAGCATATTTCCGTCAAGTTTTAGGCTCAATTTTTGTACTGTGGCTTCCAGGCTACACGCTTGTTAAGTTATTTTTCCCCAAGCGTAAAGAGTCAAACATGACCGAACAGATGGCTTTAAGCATAGGCTTAAGCACAGCCATAATCCCTATAGTAGGGCTTCTTCTAAACTACACGCCTTGGGGATTAAGTTTAATTCCCATAACCCTAAGTCTATTTGGCTTGACTGTAATCTCCGCCACGGCAGCCCTAGCCCGCGAATATTACATGAATAAAAACTTTAAAGATAACTAATTGCAAATTTATAGGGTAAAAAACTAACCCCTCGAATTTAAAATGTTAGAAAATATTCTTAATTCCCTTTCTCCGCTTAATTTTCAAAATTATATTTAGCTATCATTTTTAAATGAACAAATATTTAGATAAGGACCTTATCTCCTCTCAGGTATTTATGAAAAACCAATCATTTTTCATAATTAAGCGCGGACAAGTCCATGGCAAACCGAAAAGTCATTCTAGGCAGTTCAATAAAAATCATGTTTTGTAAGTTCTACCAGATTATTAGGTAGCTTTTAATGGTCCCTGCGCTGTAAATACGCTCATAAAATTTTCCAACAACAACTTGTACAATCTCGTCGGTTTGCGGTTCAATGAATATTATGCCACGGTCTGTAGTGTTAAAGCATACTATTGCATGTGAACCAAAAGCAAATTCTATATAGACAAAGCCACATCTGTAACCTCCCTTGAAAGCATTTTGTTTAACATCTGCTGTAAAATGAAAACATAGGTAAGTTTCGCTGTACTCTTTTTTATCCGTTTGATCTTTAGCTAAGAAATCGAGCATTTCTCGAAATGTGGGGTCGCGAATGTTCCAGCCTCTGCCAACACCATCTTTAACTCCTTGAAGGTAACCTATTTCATATCCTTCAGCGTAACCGGTATCATTTCCAATTAAAAATCCTAAATCGTATCCTTCTTTACGTCCCCTACTATACCATTCCTCGGAACCCACCTCATAACCTGCATTATAACCAGTTACATTACCTTCGTCATAGCCCAGCTCATAACCATTGTCAAATCCGACTTCATAGCCTAACGAGTAACCAGTTGCGTTGCCGTTTTCGAATCCTATTTCATAGCCTCTTGAGCTTCCAAATTGGAATCCTGTAGAATTGCCATACACATAACCCTGAGAGTATCCAATTTCGTAGCCAGCGCCTCTTCCAGTGTTATAGCCGAAGCAGTAAGCTGCGAAACAAACAATGGCCAGAATTATGCAGAAGGTAAGAGCTAGAACTGCCCTTTTCGCTATAACCTTTTGGTACTTCCTTTTCTTTTCTTCCCCCTCAAGCCTTTTTAGTTCCTTCAAAGTTTCTTTAGATGAACCTACGCTTGAAACAACCATGGGCGTTGACGTTTTTGTCAGCGAAATGAAATTATGGGGTTCAGGCAGGTGATGCCCTATGCAGAGAGATCCACCGGGAAAGTCGCACTTAAAAGGCAGAACATGTTCTTCGCCATAAACCATACATGGCCGACGACTCATTGTATTCCCTCTTTCCTATTCTTCCCCTTCGCTATATGCTAAGAAATATTTTATTCTAACGTCTATGTCTATGACCTTTTTAGGCTGTTTTAAGAACTTCAACTTCTTTCTGGTTCTGTCGCCTATCTTTCTCTACACACATCATTTGAGTAATAGTTAGATTTTCAGGATTTTTCCAGTATCCTTTAACTTAGTGGTAAAGGATGTGAGGAGCCTAAAAGGAGGTGGAAAAGCGGGGCAAAGATAGATTAATGATATCTGCTCATCAAATTTTTTATATATCCCTAAAAATTATACTCTAATATAATTAGCTCTAAAATTTGCTCTAAAATTTGTTTTTATTCTTGATTTTGAGGTTTACTTTGCGAAATTGAAACTTTAGCTTTTTTTCACTTTTTTAAGGATGTTTGATATTTTGGTGTCTGTTAGGTCTAACTCTTTTCCAACGGTTGGCTTTTCATGAAAGTCTTTATGTGTTTGGTGTCCAAGTTCCTCTGCTGCTTTGGTTCGAAGGTTTTCTATTGCTTCGACAAGTTCTTTGACAGCTGCTGTTCTTTCGGTTAAACCTACAACCCTTATCCCTTCCGGGTTTAATGTTACATAGACTGGAGGGTTACCCATTTTCAGTTCGCTTTTGATAAAGGCTGTTATGGAAGGATATCGGTTTCCACCTCTATACTTAAAGAAGGTTTCTGTCTCCGCTGTTTCAATGTAGCCGTTTGTTTCTATGGGTAGTATAACTTTACTCAGGCCTGATAAGATTTCGCTTCGAAGCTTATTCCTTTCAGAGGAGAGGTTTTCAAGCTCCATCTGTAAGGATTTAGCTTTTTGCTCCAGCTCTGGGCTTAGGTCTTTAAATGGGATGCCTGTAAGTTCGCTTAAGCGTCTTTCAATTTGGCTTTTGCTTTTAAACTCCTCAAGTTCCTCTTGGGCGTCGGCAAGTTTCACCTTAAGCTCCTCTAAAATTTTTTCTGTTTCAACAAGCCTTGAAGCCATCTGCTCCAGAGCTGAAAGCTCCATTATGTTGCCAGCTCTTTTTTCATGTTCTTCTAACAGCGTAACTTTTACAATTTCTTCACTCATCGTCGCACCTCAGAATTGTGCGTAAAAACCAGCCTATAACTGTTATTAACATGTAGGTATATCTCAAGAAATTATACCAGCTTTTTTTCCAGAAATAATCTGTACACGATTGAATATCACCAATTAAAAGTATTTTCAAAAAGTGAAAGAATTTAATTATAACTGTGTCATGCAGAGCAGATTCTTGCAAGCCAAAACTCTTGGTTCATCATTTTTGATAAGTTGAAATAGTAGTTACTGTCAAAGGCAAGAACTGCAATTAAAAATTTAGGAATCGATGAAGTGTCTTCAGTTTAGCAGGTTATAGTTGGAAGCTTTTGAATAGGGTAAAGCTTAATGTTCAAACTTATAATATTGTGCGTCGCGATGCGAAAGAGTTTTATTTTTGGTAATGTTAAAAGACATTTTGGGTTGTTATGGTGGAAAAGTTTAGGGCGGCTTTTATAGCTCATGTTCCAGATGCTGATCCAAGTAAGCATCGAAGCGTTATTGAAACATCCCTTTATAAGCTTACAAGCGTTTTGGTTAAAGATGATGATGAAGCGGTTAATGTTTGCAAAAAACTTGCTTTAGAAGAGGGTGTTCAAGCATTCATCTTATGTCCAGGTTTTACGCATAAAGCAATTGCCAGAATAATGGAAGCTGTTGGAGAAGGCATTTCATTAAGTGTTGCAAGGGGAGATGGGCCTAGTAATGAGGTTGCCCTTAAAATTATGAGAGATTTAGGATGGTTTAAACGAGGAAGGGTTTAAAGACTATTTTAATTTATGCCTCTTTTTTATTTCGCGGTTCCTATTGTGCTGCCTTATATATTTTGCATTGGAGGGCTGTGAGGGGCCAGCCTCCTATTTCTCTGCTGCAGTATTCAGGGTCGTCGGGGCATAGTATGTTTGCGTTTGAATCCCAGAGGCCGTGGAGCTCTGGGTCTTCTCCTGGCCTTTCCGGGAACCACCATCCATGTTGGACGTGGATCATGCTTGGATGCACTTTTTCTGTAACTTTTGCTTTTTGCTTTATTTTCCCTCTGAGTGTTTCTATCCAGACTTTGTCGCCGTCGGATATGTTTAACTTTTTGGCGGTTTCAGGGTTGATTTCAACTATCGGTTCTGGAAAGGCTTCTCGTGCAGTACGTATTTGCCTAAGTTCTGATTGGTACATGGGGAGAAACCTTCCTCCAGTGTTCAATATTAGTGGGTATTCTTCTGCAATTTTGGGCGCGCTTATCGGGGTTTCTGGAGGTTCTATGTAGCTTGGCAATGGGTCATACCCCAGTTTTTCCAGGATTGTTGAGTAAATTTCAACTTTTCCTGAGGGTGTTCCAAAACCGTATTTTTCATATTTTCTGTATTCTGGAGGTGCGAAAACCTCGTATCTTTCCACAAGCTCTTTGAAGGTTATGTTGAGGGGTTTAAGTCTGTAGTCGCATACCTCTTCAGGGGTTTCCCATGGCCAATATTCCTCCTGGCCAAGCCTTAAGCCTAGGCCACGCCAGAATTCATAGTCGCTTCTTCTCTCATGTAAGGGTTCTAAAGCTTTTGGACAGGCGAAAACTCTCGGGCCTCTTATGGATATGTCGCTTCTTTCAAGAGTTGAAGCTGCTGGAAGCACATAGTCAGCAAGCTCAGCTGTTGGCGTCATATAATAATCCATAACAACGAGCAGTTCTAAACGTTTCAAAGCGTTGTAAACCAGGCGAGTGTTAGCCAAGGACAATAGAGGGTTTCCACCTAATATGATCATGGCTTTAACCGGATAGGGTTTTCCCTCAGTTATTGCCCTCCATAAGGCTCTTGGATGTGCCTGAGCTGTCATCTGTGCGGATGGAGGTTTAAGGTAAGTTTGGGGAGCCTTTCCTACAGCTTTGCTTATAAGTTCCCATCCTGGATAGCTGAAAAGCCTATAACTGTCGCTTCCAAGCTGTTTTCTCCTTTTCTCAGAGGGCAACATCTCGTTAAGTTCCATTTCAAAGTCTGAGACTACTCTTCCAAGCTGATGTGAAAGTCCAATGAGGTCTCCGCCTTTCACATCTAAGTTTCCAGTGATTGCCCTCAGAATGCTTCTAGCTCGGGCGGTGTGGGTGAGGTTAACCCCCTGCTTGTCACAACCTAAACCCCATGTTAAAGCTGCGGGCTTTACTGTTGCATACATTCGAGCTCCATCCAAAATTTTATCTTTTGAAACCCATGTTATTTCGGAAACTTTTTCAAGAGAGTAGTTTGCCACTTGCCTTTTCAAATTTTCAAAACCGAAAGTCCACTTTTCAACAAAATCCTCGTCATATAGCCCCTCTTCAATTATTATTTTAATCCAACCCATCATCAAGGCAGCGTCTGTGCCAGGCCTTATCTGAATCCAAAGGTCAGCCAACTCAGCCTCCTTTGTTAGCCTAGGATCTACAACAATCAGCTTCGCACCCCTGTTTTTAGCTTCCCTGATTTCAATCCACTCTGGAATTGGAACAGATTCTGAAGGGCCATGCCCCCACAGAACAATACATGCAGCGTTACGAAGGTCGCTGTGAGCCATACACCCGTAAGTGGCGGATTCTATTGCCACGCTGGGACAATGGCATATAAAGCCAGGTCCAGTCAAGTTTGGAGACCCGAGAAGGTTGAAGAACCGTTTGCTAGCCCAACTGTAAGTTCTATAAGTTCCGCCGCAGAAGGCAATGGATTCGGCGCCGAATTTCTCTTTAATTTCCAAAATTTTTGAAGCTATCTCGTCGAGAGCTTTATCCCAGGAAATCCTCTCCCACCGGCCATTGGATCCAACCTTTTTCTTGGGAAAATTAACCCTATCAGGATGATATAGATGTTCAAGAATCAGCTTCCCCCTACTACAAATAGCACCCCTGTTCACGGGATGCTTTGGGTCGCCAACAACCCTAACAGCCTTATCGCCTTCAAAGTGGACGAGCAATCCGCATCTAATGTGGCAGGGTCCACACCAGCCTCTCCTAACCTCAACCAACAAACCCACCAATTACAACAACTCTCAGGTAAATTAAAACAGTTTCGCAAACCAACTTAAAATGCTTAGTTCTCGGAATACGTTTATGTTACTCCTATAAACACCTGTCTTTACCTTTTTGATTTATTAGTCGTAGATTTTAAAATTAAACATGTATCCGGTTTAGAATCCATAGTTTTTAAAGGCTTCATAGGTAAGTGCCTGTGCTGTTTATTGCTCGAAGGCGTAATCAAATCCTATGGCGTAAGGGCATAAAACCCTATACTGTATGATTTCGCTGTCTTTTTTGCAAAATCCTGCGATTGTGATGCTATATTTTCCTAATGTGCCAGAAAGCCTATTTTTCGACTCTGTCCAGCGTGATGTTTTCTTAGCGTCGTTTATGGCTACCACAATTTCTATTTCTCCTTCTTGAATGTAGTTTTTGTCTTGATCGCTTAGCTCTGCTACACCCCGTTTTCTACCAAACTGAGGGTGAGAGTGGAAATATCCAAGTTTTTGCAAGTGCACTAGTCTTGGAACGATTTCAATTACTTTAAGTTCTCTTCTCCAGTTCGGCGTAACTTCAGCAAATTTTCTTTTCGCAGATTGAAATGGAATTGCGTATTCAACAATTACGCGCTTTGGAGTTTGAAAACCTAACAGGGCACCGTGACATTCATTCTTATAAACTTCAACAGAAGAGAGAATTATGCTCATGAAAGCCTTGTCGGAGAGAAATATTTCAGTTATTCCGTTCATGACAATCCACACTTAAGTTTGGCGAAGATTCTATCAAAGTTTCATTTCCCCGCCGGATTCCTCACCGCAAACACAACAATAAAACTTTCGCTTATCAAACAGTCAAATTTAGCGATATCCTTCTTTTAAACTCCTTCAACAAGTGGGCGCTGGAATTGTAAAGTTTAGGTTTCTAAGGTTGATGATTTTGACTTTCGCTTATTGCTTGTAAATAATTCTTGGCATAGATAACGGTGGGAAAGCTTTATTAAAACCTTTATTTTAACTTTCGGCAAACAAATGGGTGTGTGAATTGAAAGAAGGCTATGTTTTTCAATGTGATAAGTGTCCAGGCGTTTTTTGCCAGGAAGGTAGGTTTGAAAGAGACAGGCTTCCGGATTTCTGCCCCATGAAGACGGCTGGAGAAGTTATGCAGGAGGCTTTAAAGGAGTATGCCTCTGACGATGTTAAGCCGCTTTATGTTTCGGCAGCCATAACGGAGAAGGAGAGCTATGAGGTCGTTGGTGGCAAGATAATTCCTGTTCGACCTAGGATTAGAGAGCTTGTGGAATTCGCCAAGAAAATTGGATTAAAAAAGATTGGAGTTGCTTTTTGCGGGGGATTAAGCGATGAGGCTTCAAGGGTGGCGGATGTTTTAAGGCATTTTAACTTCAAAGTGTATTCTGTGCGATGTAAATGCGGCGGTTTAGACAAATCGAAGCTTGAAGTGCCTGAAGAATATAAAATTTCAATGGCTGGAGGGTTTGAGGCAGCATGCAACCCCATAGCACAAGCCCTTCTGCTAAACTCTGTTAAAACTGATCTCAACGTTATAGTTGGGTTATGCGTTGGACATGACATTTTATTTACTAAGTACTCGAAGGCACCTATTACCACTCTAATAGTGAAAGATCGTTATACAGGCCATAACCCCCTCATAGCCCTTTACAGCCGCTACCACAGAGCCTTCCTCATGTAAGGCGTGTTGAATAAATGCGGGTTTTACTTTCGCTTTTAACTCTATTCGCTTTTTATGTTCTACCTGTGGTTGGGCTTAGCATTTATTATGCAAGCCTAAAATTCGTTTGGTGGCTTGGAAAGTGCTTGTCAAATATTTCTGGGAGGATTACATATGCAAATAGATGAAGAAATGCGAAGTAGGCTTTCGATAATATTTGAGAAATTGCGTAATTCTGATTTTTCATTAATTTCAAATGTTGTCTGCGGAAGACCATTAAATGGTTTAAAAGGGTTTGAGGCTTCTGTTCTCGGAGTAAAATATAAGGTTTTTTTGGCCGACTATGATTTTAAGGTGGATTTTGAAGATCCTCTTGGAAGATTTGAAGACTCTTACAAGCTTTTTGGCTATATGCTTAACGCCTTTGAAAGAGCCTTTGCAGGCCGTTTTGTAGGCTGTAAAAAGGGTTTAACGAAAATAATCCAATTGCCAGGTGGGGGTACAGCTCAGCTATACGAGAGGAGGATAACAAATTTTCTAGCTGCAGAAATGGATGGGGCAGATGTAGGAGAAGTTGAGGAAGCTGCTAAAAACCTTGGAGGGTGCATGGTTGAACATCCAAATGCCACATGGAGCTTTGAAGTAAATCCCTTTAACGGCGTAAGAATTAGAGTTGTTTACTGGGAGGGGGAAGAAGAAATTCCCCCAGGGGCAGCAATACTCCTAGGTGAAGAGGTGAAGGAAGTAAATATGCCTATAGAAGAGCTCATAATAATAATTGAGATAGCTGTAAATAGGCTAGTTCAATTCTACAGGAAAGCAACAAACAGAAAACCAAGGGTCTTCGACTCTCTATACCTTTAGAGCCGACCAAAAGCCTAAAATTTTCCTCTATAAGACAAACCAGAAATTCAGGGTCTGGACAGAAAAATAGGGTGAATTATTTTTATCAAAGTGTTGTTTTAAGCGCTTGCAAAGTTGCAGTTAAGGCCTGCTGGAAGAATTCTCTAAAAACTTGAGAGAATATTGCGAGGAACACTGCCATCACGCCGAACACTATCACCATTGATATTATCTGGACAACAAGGAAGGCCAGCCAAAACTTGAAGGAAGCTGCAAAGCTGACGTCTACAATCTTCAACTCTTGCCTTTTCTCTTCAACCATAACTAACCCCTCAAATGTAAATATTAAAATGGTATAAATAAAACTTAACATTACCCGTTAGTGTCGAATCATCCAACGCATCAAAGCTGCCAAGGTCTAAATTGTGATATCCCTAGATTAGCATACGAAGATTGCTGGATAAAATGGTTAAATTGTCAGAAGCCTTCATTAAGGCATGATTAAATGCTAGAAATAAACTTTAAAGGTGTAAATAGTTTGCCAAGAAATGTCCAAGAAGGGCAAAAGCTAAAAAACATAAGGCAGCAAGAAAAGGATCTACATCACTTTCATCCTCAAAATCTCCTCTTACCTCTTTATTTTTCAATTTCAATCACCATAAGAATAATTTTCAGAAGAGTGGGGAAAGGTTTTATGAAACAAAAATAAATATTCTGAATTAGCGCTGAACATATGTTGGGCCGGTAGTCTAGCTGGCTAACAATTAAAAAAGGCCAAGGGACGTCGCCCTCACGCGGCGAAGGTCGCCGGTTCAAATCCGGCCCGGCCCACTTAATTTTTTAAGTGAATCCTTAAATATTGGAACAGCTTTTCCTCTTTATTGATGATTATGGGGTCTAAGTATGTGCACCTGCTTGAGGACGCGGATGTTAGGCGCTGGTTTGATAATTTGGCCGCTAAATCTATTGTAACTGCCACAGTTTATCTTAGAACGCTTGGGTTTTACTGTGAGTTTAATAAAACTGACCCTGAGGCGATTCTTAAGGTTGCTAAATCTAAGGCTTTCAGGGATGACTTTACCGATTTCATCAGGCGTATGGAGCGTGAGGGGAAGGCCGGCTCCTACTTGTCAAGGTTTAAGAAGGTGCTTAACAGCTGGCTTTCCTACAACGGCGTTAACATTAAGCTTAAGGTTAACATTAGAGGCGAGTCTGACACGCCAAGAATAGCCGATGAACGTGTGCCAAGTAAAGAAGAGCTTGACAGAATCCTAAGGATGGCAACGCCAAGGGGAAGGGTTTCAATAGCCCTTATGGCTTTTAGTGGTTTAAGGCCGGAATCTATTGGAAACTATGATGGAAGCGACGGCTTAAGGCTTGGAGACTTTGTCGAAGCCGAAATCCGCACAGACTGCATAGAATTTTCCAAAATCCCATCTATGCTGGTAGTAAGGAAAAGCCTCAGCAAGGCTAGACACCAGTACTTCACATTTATTCCCCAGCAAACAATAACCTACATTCAAGAGTACATTGATGAGAGGGTTAAACAGGGCGAAGAGCTCAGCAAAGGTTCTCCGCTTCTGGGCTTTGATCCCAGAGGCGCTAAAAAGAACAAGTTTCTGAGAACTACTCTTGTGACTAGGGATATCAAGGAAGCCATTTTAAGAGCCGGATTTAATTGGAGGCCTTATGTTTTGAGGGCCTACTGTGACACAAATATGATAATAGCGGAGTCTAAGAGCAAAATTAGCCATCCCTACTTGCAGTTTATTATGGGGCATAAGGGCGACATAGAAGCCCGCTACAGCACAAATAAGGGCGTGCTGCCGCCAGACATGATTGAGGACATGCGCAAATGCTATAAAGAATGCGAACCATTCCTAAGCACGGCAACACAGCCCCTAGAACAGTCAAGCATTATTAAGGAGGCTAAAATTGAAGCCTTGAAAAGCTTGGCTAAAAGCCTGTTAGGAATAGACCTGTTAGAGGTTAAGGTTGCAAGGGAGAAAAAGCTTGGCAGAGAGTTAAACATGGATGAGACAATAGAACTGTTTGAGTGTGAATTGAAAAAGCTACGGGAGGGCAAGCATAACCCGCAAAGGATAATCCACGAGAAGGAGCTTGAAAGGTATTTAGCCCATGGATGGCAGTTTGTAAGCGTACTTCCATCCCAAAAAATACTGATCAGAAGGGAAAACTTTACACAGGATACTAACAGGTTTATATAGGTGTTGGGTTATGCTATTAAGGGCGTTGTTGGCTGAGAAAAACTTAAGCCCTTTAAAACATGGTTTCAAAGCCTTTAATGTTAAATGTTTATTTTCTATAGCTATGTTTGGAGGGGCAGCAGCACTCTTATACCTGTTAACTACCATTTTTCCGTTGGAAATGCATTTGTATGTGGCGGCTTGTCTCATCACATGGGTTCTGCTACGCCAAGTCCTTCTCCTGCGAAATCCCACGGAGCATAGGCTTAGGCAAGCCTTTGACGAGCTTAAGAGGATGACGGGGTTGGGAGCAGAGCTGAAGCTTAATTGGATGCCCAAAGCAGACACTAAGCTTTCCGGAGAAGTTGTGAATAACACGGTGTACGTTTACGAGGAAGAATTTGAAAAGGCGCTTGAAACCCTTGTTGAAGAGTTTGTGGAGTACGCAGTTGCAGAAGCATCAAAACCATACCTAAGCGTTATTAACGCATTGCTAAAACACTTGAACGAGGAAGCCTACCATAAAAGGGATAAGGTTGCAAAGGGATTATCAAAACCCCTGTTGAGGCTTATCAGCGACCAAAACCTCAAAAGCAGAAAACAAAATGTTGAAAGCAATCAGGTTTGACTCGCCATCTTAATTCCACATCATTGTTAAAATAATCAAGAATTAACGCTTGATTCTTGAAGCTTTCCCCTCCATTTTTGATAAAAAGTAAGCTGGCTTACACACCCCATACATACCTTAACTTACTAACACTCTCTTTTTTAAACTTAAAAAAGGTAAGCCCGCTTACACACCCCATACATACCTTAACTTACTAACACTCTCTTTTTTAAACTTAAAAAAGGTAAGCCCGCTTACCAAACAGCCTTCTAGCTGCTCCTTAACAACTCATGAGCCTGTTATAGGCTGATCTAGCAGCCACCTTCATCTGACATGCACACTTCACTGACAGTTTTTCTGAAACGTGCAGCACCTTAAATCTTAACAAAAGATTATCAAAGCTTACGCTTAAGGACGAAACAGCCTGAAATTTTAGCAGCAGAGCAAACATGGAAGACAGAATTATTGTGGAATTGCAGTATTATGGAAATTGCATTAGTCAAGGGTTATTGAAACATTTCGGGGGCGCCTGTCGTATGGGGTTGTGGTGATGATTTTGCAGACATGTATTGGTAGATTGTTTGCTTGACATTTTCTATTTCTTTCCTGAGAATTTTGAGCGTATCTTCGATTTCATTTAGGCTATTTCGCCTATTTATTAATTCTATTCTTGTGTGTTGTATGTCGTTCTCGGCCACGTCCTTCTTAATCTTTTTTGTGGCCATTTTGAGTTCTAGTTGAATGTTTTTCTCCATTATTTGGTATTGGCTTTCTCCGCGTGGTTCCATGTTTGGGTAGTCTTGCCATCCAAGCCACTGCCAGTTATCCCAGTCCACTTCAACGGTTATGTTGCCGTTTTCTGTGAGCTTTAGCAGGTATGGTGAGGAGAGGGATAGGGTGGCATTTAGTAGTTCCAAGTGTTTTTCAATGATTTTGGTCCTGATGTCTTTTATTTGTTGCTGGACTTGCTGTAAATGCTTGTTCCATACGCCTTCAACTTGCACATCCTTTAGCCATGAAACGTCCTTAAAGACCTTGATTGAAGCATGTCCCAGTAGCATTTGCCAGTAGAGGCTTTCCTCCTCAAGCAGCTTGCTATACTTTTTGCATATCTCTTCAGCTTCTCTGCAGGCGTTTTTTAAACCCTGCAACTCAACCATATTTGCCGTTGACCGTAAAAACTTGGTTCTGTCCTCAACCCATCTTTGCGGGGTTTTCACCTGTCCATCCCTTGAAACAACCCATACCTCATCTGCCAGGTTTGAAAACTTCCTAGCAGTCCATCCCATTCTATCCTGCACTGCAAGGATAAACTTTGCTCCAGGATCGGCATCCTTAATTCTTTTCATTCTGCTGGCCACAGCCTCCATATCAGGATACCTTTCACATTCTATGTAAAGCCGCCAAACGTCCTCGTAAATGTCAATGTGCATTTCCTGGCCGCCTCCATTTAGGGTTTTTTCGAAGCTTATACATCTAAACTCGTTGTTCCACATGTACTGAGCTACAAGCAGCTTTAAGATTTCATGCGCTTCAGATCCCCCTCTGGTCGAAGACCCCTCATAGGCCTTTTTAAGCTGCTCAGGCAGTCCCTCAAGTACTCTGTAAAGCAACTTATCATTCGACATTGGCGCCAGCCTCCTTTAAACCCTCAATTACCGCTTCCACTGCCCCCATGAGACTCTGAGCCAAACCATCAAAATACTCTTCAAGAATCCTTTGCGGACTCTCTATATCGGCTAGCGCGCGGATCTGGGTTGCTTTCGGGCGAACGAGAAAAACCCTTCCATCATCGGTGGGCTTAATACACCCATCAAGCTTCAGCAAGTCTAAGCCTCTGAGCTCGCGTCTATTCATGACTCATCCCCGTAGGAAAAGGAATTCGCATATGCGACATCCACACCGTGTTAGAAGCATTTCTAATCTGCGCTTGCATTTCTTGTAGTAGAAACGTTGTAATAGAAGCTTCCTGCCTTTGAACACGCCTTTCTTAAATGCCTTAGACCTACAGAACAAATATTTTGCCATTCCAGAGTTGCTGCTCATAATGCCACCCTGTTACACATGCGTTTCAGGCGAAGCTTGCGACTGAGTGCCGTGTTGTAGATTGGCGTTGATTGTGTGACGTCTTTGAATTATTTCATAAACTGTCCATACTATTTTTGGAAGGGATTTTGCTAGGGCTATGAGGTATTGGTCAAAAAGCCTCTGTGCATCTTCAATTTCGATCTTAAAGTTGCGTGTGGGGTTGTGTTCGCATTCTTCCACTTTGCCGTTGAGGATGTCCAATCCGCGTTTTAATGCAGCCTCGAGGCACAACATCAATAATGAACGGTGTTTCTGCGAGTCCAAGATAAGGATTTGATTTTGGAGAATGCGCCATATAATGCCAATAGCATTTGGTTTTTCAACAATATATCTGATTAGCTGGGCATATGAAAACCCAACTCCAGTTTTCACCTCTATGACAATTTCAATATCCGCCATCGCTACTAGGACACCTGTCCTTGTAGGCTTTACGACAATGTCGGGTTTACCGTACAAGCTACTTGTCTCTTGCTCCACCTTAATTTTAGAACCGTTTGTCTCCAGGTTTTGACGCAGCCCCTCGACAAGAAGCCCCACAGCAAGATCATGGTTTTGAACGAAGAATGCATCCGCCCTGCCGTTGGCATTCGGGTTTAGCAAAACCTTTCTGATGCAGCCTCTACAAGGATACTTTAGCAGAGTGTCAAGTACAAAAGCCATTCTAGCTTTCCCGCTATTAGTCACTAGGCCAAACTTTATCGCTATCCTCGAGCATACATCCTCAAGCCAAGCCTTCAACAAGTCGTAATTTAGGTTGTCGTTGGCTTCGCTTATAACTGTTCCATCAATTGTTGCTGGTTTGACCTCACACAAAACGCCAACACCCTAAGCCCGTTCACCCGCTACACGATATATTGTAAACTATGCAGTCTCGCACCATTAGGCAACTCACTTTTATCCTCACTTTCAACAAATGCGTCCGGCTCATCAGCTCCAAGCCAATCCGGTTTAAGCATTTGCGTAACACCACCAGCATGGGAGTAAGTCCACACGCGCATATCATAGTCAACCAAAAAGACTCTTGGTGTTAATCCAAAGATATCCTTGGCTTTATCCAGAAGGTTAATGGGTATCGCGATAGCAACGTCACCGTCATCACCAACCTCATGTTGAATTGCCGTAACAATGTCCATCAACTCATTCGGATTAAGCTCGCGTTCTCGATTGACGCAGTAGACAGCCACTTTAAGTCCAATTGCGTCCTTTGCTAACACATGGATGCGCATTTTTTGACTGCCAAATTCTAAGGACTTGTCAAACTGGATGTTGGCGTAACCTTCCTGTCTGACTGAGAAGGCAACAGCTAATTTAATGGCGTTTTTTGACATAGATTTAGACAGCTTTTTCGTAAACTCTTCTTTTAAGGTTTTAATGCGCATCATATTCGTCACGTCTATTATGTCCTTATAACTGAGACATTATAGCAAAGACGCAATATTTAAATGTTTCGATTGTAAAGACACAATAGATAGGACACGGTGGCTAAGATGGCTAGAACATATATTCTCACAGAGAATGAGAGAAAAATCCTTAAACGTTTCCTCGAAACAGGCGAAAAACTCAACGGAATAAGAAACTTAATCTATATCCTTAAAAAAGGCAAAAGCCAACTAGATGAGGATTACCGTCTCATTAATGAAGCCTTAGAGAAGTACAGTAAATAACCATTACACACAGCAAATTTTAGGGTACGCTTCCATTAATAAAGTCGATAACTCAAAGAGCAAAAAAACATTGGCATGCGATTAGTCTCCTCTATACCTTATAGCTACTGTTTCCAGCAAATCCTACTTTAGACTTAAAACTTTGAGCATTTTCGTTTTCTCTGTGTATTGAATATCGCGGTATTATATCGGTCGGTCATGAAAGCTCTAACTTTTATTAAAAATGGAAGTTTTCTGTGAAATTGTAGTTTTCGTCTTGGGTCTGCATGCAACTAAAGTGGCAAGAAAGTTTGAATCTAATCAAAATAGACCTCATTGAAAATAGACCTCCCATAGTTAACTACCGCTTAACGGAAAAAGGGCAATTTCGAATTTTAAAGAAAACCGTTTTGTGGCGTATATTCTTGCCATTTGCCCTCTTAAACATTATTCGGCACGCACTTTTGAATTGCTTATTTAGGGTGGGGGACGTGGCAACTTAAATTGTTAAAAATGGTAATAATTCCTCTTTTTCGGTTAGGGGCAATTTTTGCCTTCTTTAAGCATTCCTCAGAACTTATGCAGAGTAAAAATTTTCATATTTAAGCTATGGGTTCGATTAAAACAGACGTTAATTCGTAGAAGAGGATAAAATAAACTGAAAAACTTCAGAGACATTAAAAGGAATAAACATTCACTTTTCAGCTTAAGTTGCCACGTCTAGGGTGGGTGAAGCTAATTTTAAGTATTGGATTCAACGTTATTCCTAAAAGAGTTTGGCATGTTGGGTTATGAGATTCTCAGCAAAAGTTTTTGGAACAATTTGACCTGTGCTATTAAGAAGTTTTTGAGTCGCAATAGAGGGTGGGATGTTTGCTTAATAGGCAGTTATGCTAGGGGTGATGCCTATCCCCTTAGCGATGTGGACTTGGCTGTTTTCGCCGGAGAAGAGGCAAAAGCCGAGCGTACAGAAGTTTTCCATGTGGATGGGAAGACG
>JAVZIQ010000025.1:0-24083 GCA_038871175.1 Bathyarchaeia archaeon
TAAAAATCTAATAGATTTCCTAGATCAAGGTTTAAAAACTGAAACATAAAAGGTTATGAATCTTGATTAAGCAATTTTTCCCTGATTACTTGACACTTCTTCGTTGCCTCAGTTACAGCTTTCATTAGAGCTTGTCTTATTTGGCTGCCTTCCAGCTCATAGATTGCCTCAATTGTGGTACCGCCTGGTGTAGTAACCATATCCTTTATCTTTGCCGGGTGTTCCCGTGTCTCTAAGATTAGTTTTCCAGCTCCGAGGACAGTTTGTGCTGAACTGTATAGTGAAAGGTCTCTTGGCAGGCCGACCCTTAAACCCGCATACATTAAGGCCTCGATGATTATGGATATATAACCTGGTCCACTGCCGCTAAGCGCAGTTACAGCATCCATGTGTTTTTCATCAACCTCTTGTGAAAATCCCATCATGCCAAGTATTCCCTCGACTTTCTTCTTATCCTCCTGGGTCACGTTGTTGCCGCAGCAATAGGCCGTAAAAGCCTCTTGTACCAGAACAGCGATGTTGGGCATGGTTCTGATAAACTTGGCCTCTGGAGCGATCTTTTTGTAAAACTCCAATGGAATTGTGGCGGCTGTTGAAATTACAATTTTTCCTTCAACCTCTTTGCTTATTTCTCTAAGTACTTTGCCAACGTCACCCGGTTTAACACATATGAAAATTATGTCAGCGTCCTTTGCGGCTGCCTTATTGTCTGAGGTTATCATTGCCCCAAATTTTTCAAGTTCTTTTAGCTTATCTGTTTCTCGTCTTGTTGCAATTATCTTACCTTTATAACCTTTCTTTAATAAGGTTTTAACTATGGCTCCCCCAATTACTCCTGCTCCTATAACGGCTATATTATCCATTTTTAACTCACGCCTAAACATATTCTATTGTAAGTGGCACCTTATATTGTGGATAAATCTTATATGAATTTCCCTCTACCATCCAAGTTTTCTAATTAGTTATCTTAAAAGTTTATGATTTATTTTCTGTTTTTTGTATATGACGCTTTTCAAGCTCTTTGAAGATTTCTGAAACTTCGATGTTTCTTTGTCCTAGAAGGATCATTGTGTGAAAGATGACGTCTGTGGCTTCGTGCACTATGTTTCTTTCGTTTTGGTTTTTAGCCGCTAAAATAAGTTCTGTTGATTCCTCGCCTATTTTTTGAAGAACTGCATCTTCTCCTTCAGAAGTTAGTTTTGAAACGTAAGAATCTATTCTGGGGTTATTTATTCTTTCTTTTATAATTTCAAATATTCTTTCAATTATTCTGGCGTCAGTCTTTTCCTTTTTTTCATTTAGTATCGGATTGTGGAAGCATGAGGATGCTCCAGTGTGGCAGCATACGCCTAACTGCTGAACCTTGAAGAGTAAAGCATCGTTGTCACAGTCTAGTATAACGTTTTGGACTATAGAGTAGTTTTCAGAACTTTCCCCCTTCATCCATATTCTTTTTTTGCTTCTGCTCCAGAAATGCATTTTTCCTGTGGTTAATGTAAGTTTTAACGCTTCCACGTTCATGAAGGCTTGCATGAGAACTTTTTCAGTTGATGAGTCTTGAACGACAACTGGAATAAGGCCGTCCATTTTTCCAAAATCCACTTTTCTTATAAAGATTTCAGCTTCCTCATCACTTATTTTTAACATCAAAATTTCACCTTAAACCGGCCTTACGTAAACACCTCTTTCTGCTAAATACTTCTTCATATTTTTGATTGAATATTGAAATCTGTGAAAGATTGAGGCTGCCAGGGCAGCGTCAGCCATGCCTTCAGTCAAAACTTCGTAAATGTGTTCAGGGTTTCCCGCCCCGCCGCTTGCAATGACAGGTATGTTTACTGTTTGGCTTACAGTTTTTGTTAGCGGGATGTCGTAGCCTTCTTGTGTTCCGTCATAATCCATGCTTGTTAACAATATTTCTCCTGCGCCTAAACGTTCAACAGTTTTAGCCCACGAAATAGCATCAATACCTGTTGGCAGCCTTCCCCCTTCAATGTAAACTTCCCACATTACTCGTTCATTCCAAAGTTTATAAGAAGATCTTTTTGCGTCAATTGCAACAACAACGCATTGGCTTCCAAAGACTTCTGCCGCTTGTTTTATAAGCATGGGATTTCTCACCGCAGATGTGTTTATTGAAACTTTGTCAGCTCCAGCCCTGAGAATTTTATGTATGTCATCTAAGCTACGCACTCCACCTCCCACAGTGAATGGTATGGACAGGTTATCCGCTGTCTTCCTCACAACGTCAAGGAGGGTTTCCCTTTTTTCAAATGATGCTGTTATGTCAAGAAACACAACTTCATCAGCTCCCTCCTCCTCATAAAATGACGCTAATTCAGACGGTTCCCCTTCAACTTTAAGTTTTTTAAACCGTATGCCTTTGACAACCCTTCCGTCTTTAACATCTAAGCATGGAATTATTCTTTTGGCAAGCACCCTTTTGCCACCTCAACTGCATCTTTTAATGGAAATATGCCCTCGTATAGAGCCGTTCCCACTATAGCTCCATAAATCCCCATCTCTCTCAACTTTTGAATGTCGGAGAGACTGGATATTCCACCTGAAACGACAACTGGAATTTTAACATTATTTAAAATTTTTTTAGCATATCTTATAGAGGGCCCTTTCAGGGCACCGTCTCGGTTAACAGACGTGAAAATTATGGATCCAACTTTCAGTTTATCCTCAGCGTATTTCGCAAGGCTGATTAAGTCGAAGCTGGCGGATCTTCTCCATCCATCAAACATGATTTTGCCATCTTTTACATCCAAGGCTACTGAAACTCTTTCAGAGCCGAATTTTTTAACGGTATCGCGAATTACTTCAGGACTAAATAGTAAATTTGTACCGAAGATTACCCTGAAAACCCCAGATTTTAGCATTTTTTCAGCTTTTTTATAAGTTTCTAAACCGCCTCCGAGTTGTACTTTAACCGAGATTTTCCTGACCATTTCCAATATTATATTCGTGTTTTCACCTTTTCCCAACGCTGCATCTAGATCGACTATGTGGATGAGTTCAGCGCCCTCTTCAACCCATCTTTCAGCTGCGTTTAATGGGTTATCATAGTAAATCTTCGATTTAGAAGGGTCCCCTCCAACCAGTCGTACGCATTTTCCCTCCATTACGTCAACAGCAGGTATTACGAGCATTCTCTTCACCTCTTGACAATTTCCACGAAGTTTTCAATAATTTTAAACCCGTTTTTCCCGCTCTTCTCAGGGTGGAATTGCGTTGCAAAGATGTTGCCCTCCGCGATTATTGAGGGAAAACTTATCCCGTACTCTGTTTCAGCTACGACAACTTCATCTCTTGCGGGCTGAGGGACATATGTATGGGCGAAATACATGAAGGAATTATTTGGAATTTCCCTTGTTAGGGGGTTTTCTTTCTTCACCTCTATGGTGTTCCATCCTATGTGGGGAAGCTTCAAATGTGCGGGGATTTTAACGACCTTTCCTTCAACTAAACCTAAACCGTAACTCTGTCCACCTTCCTCGCTTGAGGTGAAGAGGATCTGAAGGCCAAGGCATATTCCAAAAACTGGTTTTCCACTTTTTATAGTTTCCTTCAGCTCTTCGGCTATATCGGATAGATTTCTCACAGCTTCAGAAAATGAACCTACTCCTGGGAATATTACGGCGTCGGCCATGAGAATTTCCTCAAGGCATTTAACATCTCTTACTGCAGCGTCAACTCCTAGAATTTCGAATGCTCTTTTGACGTTTCTTATGTTTCCTACACCGTAATCAATTATGGCAAACCTCAGCATCAAATCACCCCCTTTACGCTTGGAATACTGTCCTCCCTTCTCGGCTCTAGGGTTACGGCGTCCTTAAGAGCTAGGGCAAGTGCTTTAGCAGCAGCCTCAACTTTATGGTGTAAATTTTCACCATAAATAACTGATAAATGAATATTAGACTTTGAAGTTTGAGCGAAAGATATGAAGAAATGTTTAAGGTCTTCCACTTTCACATCTTCAATCTGAGGTTGGTCGGCAAAAAATTCGATACGTATGTATGGTCGGCCGCCCAGATCAACAACTGCCCTAGCCAGTGAATCGTCCATAGGCACATAGGCAAACCCGAACCTTCTAACACCTCTCCTGTCTTGTAAAGCCGTGTTGAAAGCTTCGCCCAACGCCAACGCCACATCTTCGCATGTGTGATGTTTCAAGTCTCCCTCAGCCTTCAGATTTAAGTCGAATAGGGCATGTTTAGCTAAAGTTGTGATTAGGTGGTCAAGGAATTTTATTCCTGTTTCTACTTTGGCTTCTCCCTTTCCGTCTAAATTTATCCAAACTGTTATATGGGATTCTGCCGTTTGCCTATCTAACTTTGCCTCTCTATTGGGCTTTAACATTTTTCAAAACCTCCTCTAATGTGTTAAGGAATGTTTTATTCATTTTACGTGTTCCAACGGATACACGGATACAGTTATCTAGAAGCGGCGATGCGCCTCTATCTCTAACCAAGACATTTTTTTTGCGGAGCAGCTCCCTCATGTTGGAAGAAGACATTTCTCCCTTTGTTATTCTCGTTAGGATGAAATTTGTGTCAGAGGGGTATGGCTTAACGCCTTCTATTTGCCTTAACTTTTCAAACAGCCATTCCCTTTCGCAGATAATTTGGTTTATTCTTCCTTTGAAGTAACTATAGTTTTTTAAAGCCAAAACTATCATTTTCTGTGTCACGGTGTTCACGTTAAAGGGTAGCATAACCTCTCTTAAACATCTGGTTACAGAAGGATTAGCGACAATGAACCCGGCGCGCATTCCAGCCATGCCAAAGGCCTTAGAAAAAGTTCTTAAAACAATTAAATTGTCAAATTTTTTAACCATTGGCAGGAGTGAGTATTTAGCGAATTCAACATAAGTCTCATCTATAACAATTAAACCCTTGAATTCTTCCAGCAAAGCTTTAACATCGTCTTCATTAAACTGGTTGCCAGTGGGATTATTTGGAGAGCAAAGGATAAGCAAAGAAGCATTATTTTTCAAGCTTAATATTCTGTCAACATCCAACTCGAAGTTGGGTTTTAATAGAACATCAATTTTGTTTCCTTTATACAGATTTACAAAAAAAGAGTACATATAGTAAGTTGGTTCCACTATTAACGTATTTGCACCCTTCACCACGAACTTTTTAGATATCAAATCTAAAAGTTCGTCAACCCCGCTTCCCACCACCACCATTTCTTCATCAAGCCCATAGAATTCTGCAATGGCCGTTACTGCAAGTTTTCCACGGGGTGGAGGGTAAATTCGAGGATCAACATCTTTACAAGCGGAAGCCAGCAGGTATCTCATAAAATTCTCGTCAATCAAAAAGTTTTCGTTAAGGTCCAGTTTAACTAAGCCTCCATCTATATCTTTGAAGTAGATGTAATCATCTTCATAGGACAGTGGTTTAAGGGCGTCATCACATCTAGACCTTTCACTTTTCATACTCTTATCTCCCTCCGAAGAACTGAATTTGCATGTCCTACGAAACCTTCCATTTCAGCAAGCGTTACCGTTGCATCTTTCAATTTTTTATAGCCTTCCGCAGTACACTCTAGAAAGTTTATGGTTTTTAGAAAACTCCATACGCTTAGTCCTGAAAATATTCTAGCAAAACCGGCTGTCGGTAGAACATGGTTTATTCCAGCTGAATAATCTCCAAAAGCCACAGCGGAATACCGCCCTAAAAAAACTGCTCCTGCATTTGTTAAATTTTCAATTATGCACTCGGGTTTCTCTGTTAGAATTTCCAAGTGCTCGGGTCCAATGTGGTTGGCATATGATATGGCACTTTCAAGGCTTTCAACAATTACTATAAAACAATTTGTTCTAATGGATTTTCTGGCGGGATTAAATTTTGGAAGTTTAATTAACTGCCTCTTTATCTCCTTCTCGACGGCATAGGCCAACTTTTGAGAGGTCGTCAACAAAATTGTTAAGGCTTTTGAGTCATGTTCTGCTTGTGCTATCATGTCGCATGCAACGATTTCTGGATCAGCATTTTCATCTGCAATTACGAGGAGTTCTGTGGGCCCTGCGGGTAAGTCTACAGCAACATCCATGCTCACTAAAAGCTTCGCCGCAGTGACGTAGATGTTTCCTGGACCTACAATTTTCTCAACTTTAAAAATTGTTTCTGTTCCATATGCAAGTGCAGCAACTGCATGTGCCCCCCCAACCTTATATATCTCGTTAGCTCCGCCAATATCTGCCGCCACGAGAACTGATGGGTTAATTTTTCCATCCGTATTTGGAGGAGAGCATAAGACTATCCTTTTTACCCCTGCTATTTTAGCTGGTATGGTGCACATTAAAGCAGAGGAGGGATAGGTGGCTTTTCCGCTTGGGGTATAGACCCCTACAGAGGACAAAGGTCGAATTATCTGGCCAACTTTAACGCCTTCGCATGTTTTAATACACCACTTTTTATTTTTAATTTGATTTTGGTGGAAAACCGTTATGTTTTCGGCAGCTTTGTTTAGCGCTTTTAATTCTTCATATTTCAATTTTTTATAGGCATCTTTGATTTCTTCCTCGGAAACCCTTAATTTTTCTATTGTGAAGTTTGAACAATCAAACTTCTTGGTATAGTACAAAAGTGCTAGATCTCCTTTTTCTTTAACGTCCCTTATTATTTTCTCAACTTTTCTGGAAACTTTTGAAACTTGAATTTTAGATCTGCCTAGAATTTCAGGGAGGAAATTTTCCTCGAATGTTTTTGATGTTAAAACTTTCATTTTATTGTTTTCTCCTTACCCTTTCAACAACTTCGGCAATTTCCTTTTCAAAAACTCTGTAGGATATTCTGTTGCAAATTAGTCTACATGTGGAATCAAAAATTTTGTCTATAACTTTTAGGCGGTTTTCTCTTAATGTTTTACCCGATTCACTTATGTCAACTATTATTTCGGCGAGTCCAAGCCTAGGTGCAAGTTCAGCTGCTCCATCCACCGTCAATATTTCTACGGGCTTGCCTAAACTTTCAAAGTACTTTCTAGTAATATTCGGATATTCTGTTGCAACTCTAGGCGTTCCTTGAAAATCTTTTATAGAATCTATTTTTACTTCTTCTGGAATGGCGACGACTAGGCTGCATCTTCCGAAACCTAAATCTATCAACTCATATACGTCAACTTCTCTTTCTACTATTACGTCATAGCCTGTAATTCCCATGTCAGCAGCTCCGTAATGTACATATAAGGGTATATCAAAAGGTCTGGCGAGTACAAACTCAAAATAGCCTTCTATATCCTCCATAAAATAAGAACGCTTGCTTCCAATTGAACGTAATCCAATTTTCTCTGCTACCTCCATGGATGGAATGTGGATGCGGCCTTTACTCGGCAGAGCAACACGAATTTTCCTTTTCATAATCCTCCTCCAATTTCCTGATAAACTCTTGAAGTTTCAGTTTTTCAGTTGAGCCACGCTCTAAATCGTAAATTTCCACAGGCTCTGCAAACGAAAAGTTGGCAAAAATTATGTGGCTGACTTTATGTTGTTCAGCGTATTCAAAAACGTCTCCTGATTTTGGTTCATCGAAATTTAAGAGGCATGGAATATTATATCGACGAAGAAACTTTGAGACTTCAACGCCGGCGCTTCTAGATTTTGCTTTAACCAGAACCCTTAAATCTCTTTTCTCTCGGACTTCAAGCTCCTTATTTAGAGCTTTCTGACACTTTTCAACCTGTATTGCAAACCCGGTTGCTGGAAGCTTAACTCCGTTGAACTTCTCTAATAAATTGTCATAGCGTCCCCCTCCTCCTATTGGGACCCCTATGCTTGGAATAGAAGCTTCAAACACAATCCCTGTATAGTATCCTATTCCTCTAGCCAATGAGAAATCAAAAAATATGTCTCTTTCAACTCCGTAATCTTGGAGGATATCGCTGAAGTCTTGTAAATCGCTTAAAATTTTCTGGATTTTTGTGGATTTCCACTCTGAATTGATAGACTGCAAATCCTTAAGCTTTTTACATCCTAAAAGCTTTAACAGTAAATCTTTAACTTCGCAAGCAGCTTCGAAATTAGAAGTAAATCTCAGAATTTTTTCATTGCTTCTAGCCCTTAGGATTTTCTGGAATATTTCCACCTCAGGCTCTTCAAGCTTCATTGCTTTAAATATTTCGTTCAGTAGACCAATATGCCCAACATCTATTCTAACATGGCTTAATCCTATCTCTTTGGTTAAAGAAAGCAGTAGGGATATTATTTCTCCATCTGCTTCTGGTCTACCACAACCAATCAACTCCGCGCCGGCTTGATGGAACTCTCTGAAGTTTTCGAAGTATGAATGGCTGAATCTGAAAACGTTACATACATAAAAGAGCCTTAAAGGCTTAGGTTTGGAACTCATTTTTGTTGTCGCAACCCTCGCTATTGGCGTTGTCATTTCAGCTCTGAGGGCTAAGATTTTCCCGTTGCGATCCTGAAACTTAAACATATCATCAATAAATTCGGGGCTAACCCCAATTGATAATGTGTCTACAAGCTCTATTACTGGAGTTCGAACTTCCTCGTAGCCCCAGAGTTTGAACGTTCTCCTTAATGTTTGTTCGATAAATAAATACCTTTCAACATCTGAAGGCAGATAGTCCTGCGTCCCATCTGGCGTTTGCAGTTTTGTGAACGCGTAGCCTCCTGTTCAACGTAAGCCTCCTGTGGGTAATTTGTGGGTAGTAACCCATATTAACCACACCTTACTTATAAACTTTACGAGGTCGCTTTGAGAATATCTGAAATAGTTCGAATAGACAATAGAGGAAGGGTAACATTGCCATCTACCCTACGAGAAGCTGTGGGACTTTCAGAGGGAATGTTCGTAATGCTTGTCGCTGATATTGAAGATAAAAATGTAAAAATTTTGCCCTTTGCCGATCCAGAGGCAAAACTTGTTGAATTCCACATTACAATAAGAGACATTCCAGGAGCCCTTGCAAAGGCAGCATCTGCGCTTGCGGAGAAAAAAGTTGATTTTCTGTCAACAACTTCCAGAACTCTGAAAAGAGGAGAAAGTGCAGAATGGGTTGTAATTGCCGACATATCAAAGTGCAACTGCCAAATTGAGGAATTAACGCAGGTAATCCTTAAAGATGGATTAGCTGAAAGAATTGACGTTAAGAAAATAAAAGTATGAAATAGGGCTTTAAACTTTCTACACGATTACTTTAAAAAGGTCAGCTTTTGTTATTATACCGAAAACTTTACCCTTCTTCGTCACAAGAACTGCCGGGTAAGTGTGAAGCAAACTCGAAACAACGGTTAACGGAGCATTTTCGTCAATCTGCGGAGGGGCCTCCTCCATCACTTTTTCCACTGGTTCCTGAGAAAATTTCGAAGGCTCTCTAACAGATGAAACTTGGTTTAGAATAGTCCTCTCAGAAACGCAGCCTACGACTTGTTCGCCGTCAAAAACTGGGAGTTGGGAATATCCGTACTTCATCATTAAATTAATAGCTTTAGCGATTGTTTCATTTTTTTGAATGCCCAAAACACCCCTATGAAATATCTTTTTAGCATTATAATTTACTTTGTTTTCCTCCCTCTCAAGGACGTTAAAGATGGTTTTTATCTTGTTATATGAAGGATCTATTTTTCCAGTCTCTATTTTGGCTATGAAAGATTGGCTTACCCCAGCCATCCTAGCCAACTTTTTCTGTGTTAGACCAAGCATCTTTCGCTTTCTAGCTATTTCATCGAGACTTGGCAGCATACATCCAGAATTTGAAATTTTGTGTTATATTCTTTTCGGAATATTTTTTTCAAAAAAATATATTTGTTGGAATCACATTTTCTCGAGAAACTTCGGAGGTGGACAGGTTCGAGAAGAGGACAGCAGAAGAGATAAACGAGAAAATCCGAAGAAGAGAGGTTCAAGTTTTAACTGTTGAAGAAATGAAGAAGCTTGTTGAGGAAAAGGGGGTTAAAAAAGCATTTAAAGAGGTTGATGTTGTCACAACTGGAACTTTTGGAGCTATGTGCTCCTCTGGAGCTGTGATTAATCTAGGTCATTCTGATCCGCCCATAAAAATCCATAGGGCATGGTTAAATGATGTTGAAGTCTCCCATCCAGGGGCAGCTGTGGACTTATATATCGGCGCAGCCCAAATGTCCGAAACAAGGCCTTTTGAATACGGAGGCGGTCACGTAATAGAGGATCTAATCAAAGGGGAAGAGGTGGAGTTAAGGGCCTCAGCATATGGAACGGCATGCTATCCCAGAACCAAACTTGAGACAGTCATAACTAAACACGACTTAAACCAGTTTATCCTTTTAAACTTTCGAAACTGCTATCAACGTTATGTCTGTGCAACTAATAGCAGCGATGAGATCCTATACACTTACATGGGTAAACTTTTGCCGAGGCACGGAAACGCCACATTTTCTGGTGCAGGAGAACTGAACCCTCTAATGAACGACCCGGAATATGAAACCATTGGAGTTGGAACAAGGATTTTCCTCGGAGGAACCCAAGGGTACGTTATAGGTGAAGGGACTCAGCATGATCCTAAAAACCTCATGGGTACCCTTATGGTTCGAGGAGACTGTAAGAAAATGAGCGGTGAGTTCATTCGCGGGGCAGCGTTCACAAAATACGGGACGACTTTATATGTAGGCATAGGTATACCCATACCACTTCTTAACGTCGCCCTGGCTAAGAAAGTGTCAATCCGAGACAAGGATATTTTGGTTCCAATAGTGGATTACGGTGTTGCAAGGAGGGAAAGGCCAAAACTTGGGATGGTCAGCTATGAAGAGTTAAAGTCTGGAAGAATAGTTATAAATGACAGAACCGTTAAAGTAAGCCCGCTTTCAAGCCTTGAAAAAGCTGGAAGAATCGCCGAGATTTTAGCTTCTTGGATTGAAGAGGGAGTCTTCTACCTTTCTTCGCCTGTTGAGAGGTTGCCTCTAAACACAGTCTTTAAGCCAATGAAACAGGTTAGGGAAGTTAATTTGGTGGAAGCCTTCATGCGCCAGGCGGTAACCTGTAGAGAAGACGAAGACATTAAAAAAGTAGCAAAGGAGATTATATCACGGTCAGTTAATCACGTTGTTGTAGTCGACTGTGAAAATAAACTTAGAGGAATAGTAACTTCATGGGACATAACAAAAGCTGTAGCTGAAAACAAAATTTTACTTAGAGATGTAATTGTGAGGAGGGTCATAACTGCCACTCCCGATGAAACTGTTGAATCTGCTGCTAGGAAGATGGCTCACCACAATGTCTCAGCCTTACCCGTCATAGACAGGGATAGAAAAGTTCTTGGCATTATAACTTCAGAAGATATAACAAAGTTTATAGGGGAAAGATAATGGTTAGGGTTTTACTTAAATTTTCTAAGTATATCATAGGTGATCCTATAACCTCTCAAGTGGTTATGGAAAAGAAGGCTTGTATAAACATTTTAGCAGCTCACATAGATCAAAACGGAGGGGAGATGTTAATTGAAATCCCATCTGCTTGCGCCCAAGAAGTGGTTGAGGCTTTCAGAAGAAGAGGGGTTACAGTTGAATCCCACAAACCTGTTATGGTCGATAAGGAAAAATGCATTAATTGCGGGGCGTGTTTCTCCACTTGTCCTGTTGATGCAATAAAATTTGACGAAAGTTTCTCTTTAGTATTTAACGATGATAAGTGTCTAGGAAGCTCTTGCAAACTATGCGTAGATACCTGTCCTGTGAGAGCCATAAAGACTAATTAATAGAGTTGAAGGATTTATGACTCGATTTTTGTTTAAAGAGAGTTTTGAATTTAAAGAAACTAAGGGACTTATCTTGTCAGACACCATTAAGGGTATACTGTCAGGCCTCTCCGCTCTTAAGGAGAATAGGGAAAAACTTGAAAGTTATGTGAGGCGAAATCAAAAGTTCCTTCACTCTCTTACGCCTGTAAGAATTGATGAAGAAAGCCCGAAAATAGCTAAGATAATGGCTTATGCTGCTGAAAAAGCAGGAGTAGGCCCTATGGCTGCAGTGGCGGGCGCACTTGCAGACTTGGCTGTTGAAGAGATGATCTCCGCTGGAGCAAAAATAGCCGTTGTTGAAAATGGAGGAGAGGTTTCAGCAATTTCCGACATGCCAATCGAAGTTGGCCTTATAGCCCACGAAACACCTTTAAAAAGAAAAATTGGCTTTAAGCTTGAGAGTTTTCCTGCAGGAGTTGCAACAAGTTCAGCTAAATTCGGATTTACATTTAGTCTAGGAGAAGCAGATTCTGTTACCATATTTGCTAATAAAGCCTCTATTGCAGATGCCGCAGCCACAGCCGTTTGCAACGCTGTCAGGGGCGAAAATACTGACCTAGCTATTAATCGTGGAATAGAGAAAGCCTTATCTATCGAGGAAATAAGCGGGGCTCTATTAATATTCAAAGGGAAAGTGGCTATGATTGGGAGAGTCCCTAAACTAATCAATGTTTTTGACGCAGAGGAAATTTAATGGGAAGGACATATTTAAATAGACCCGTTTCAATTTTTGACATTTTAAATTGACCCTTTTTGGTCATTACAGTTTTAAAAAGATAAGATATGACCAAAAGATATTTAAGATTCTATAGATTCGAAAATGGGCTCATGTGGTTGACATGAAACCTGTTGTTTGCCCAGAGTGCGGCGCTGAAATCTCAATATCTGATGATGTAACTCAAGGCGAAATAATAACATGCCAAGACTGCGGTCTTGAGCTTGAAGTGAAGGAAGTAAACCATGATAATGTTGCGGTGGAGGAGCTGCAGATTGAAGGTGAAGACTGGGGAGAATAGCTTACGATCTTCATTTAAATGCTGACTTCTACTCATTAAAGCTAGACCAAGTGAACAACTAATGAGCATCGCCATCCTTTATGAGCATCCTGGAACAGATGAAATGGGGATACAGTGTACTGCCCAGATGCTTGGAATAGATCTAGCTTTCATTCCTTCCCGAAAAATCTCCTTTCTTTTGGGGAAAAGCGAATTAAAAGTTAGTAATACTTTTAGGGATTACTCGGAAAAGATTAAAAACGTTTGTGTTGTGTTGAATAGATCTCAAAGCAAGAATCGCCGACTTTTTATGGTCGATATATTTGAGGCAATGGGTAAGAAAGTTATAAATCCATCGCAAGTCGAGCATATATGCTCCAGCAAGTTAAGGACGCTTCTACATTTTTGGAGAGAAGGAGTTAGGATACCCCAAACAGTTTATGTTCCATGTGATCCAATTGAGAACACGAGGGATGGACGTAGAATTTTTAACGAAAATGATATTGCTGCTTTAATTCAGCGTCAGTTAGGCGGCAAGCCATTAGTGCTAAAGCCAGATGCTGGATCCCATGGCAAGAATATTAAACTAGTTAGAGGAGAGCCACAACTCATTAAAATGATTGGAGAGGTTGAACCTTCAGTGATTAACCCATTAGGCGTTCTAGCTCAGGAGTTTATTCAAAAATGGTTCTTTGACCTAAGAATAATCGTGGCTAAAGAAGATGGTAAAAAAGCTTTTTGTTATCCAAAAGCTATGGCGAGAACAGGGCTTAACGATTTTAGAACAAACGCCTACTTGGGCAACATGGTTTTCGGCGTAAGCTTACCTGAAAATATAATGGATGAGGCGCTGAAATGCGCCAAATCCATTGCCAAAAACTGTGAATCGTGGATTATAGCTCTAGACGCTATGATAGACTTCAGAGAGGAAATGCCTATTGACAGCCAAATTGCCTCTAATTTTGAAAAGCTGGCCCCGCTATTCATTGAACTTCAAAAAGTTAAAAGTCAAAAAGTCAATGTTGAAAACTTCTACAGCTGGAATGAAAAGCTAGAAGAGGCATTTCAAAACTATGCGGGTTCAGAGGCCTACAATAATATAAAAGGAATAATAGAGGAAAGCGTAAGAGACATGGAAAACCATGTGGTTTTTCATGAAGCAAACTCATGTCCAGACTTTTGGGAGCAGACAAGGCTTGCAGCTGGAATAGACGTGGCGAAACAGCTTTTGCTATGTGCCCAAAGCCTCCTCGACAGAGAAGTTTGTGTGAGTTGCTAGGAGCTCTATATAAATGAGGGTAGGTGTTATAGGAGGTTCGGGATACGTTGGCGGCGAGCTTCTAAGGCTGCTATGTCTCCACCCAAATGCGGAGATAACAGCTGTAACATCGCAGAAATATGCTGGCGAATTTCTTTTCAGCGTCCACCCTAACCTTAGAGGAATAAAACAGCTGAAATTTAAATCTCTCTGCTTAAATGAGATTTTGAAAAGCTGTGATCTTGTTTTCACAGCTCTCCCTCATGGAGCTTCAGCTAAACTCATTCCAGATCTATTAAACTCTGGGTTAAAAGTTATAGACCTAAGTGCAGATTTCAGAATGAAAAATCCTGAAATTTACAATGAATGGTATGGATGGAGTCACCCTGCACCAGATTTATTGAAGAAATCTGTTTATGGTCTTCCAGAACTTCATAGAGAAGAAATAAAGGATGCTAGCCTAGTAGCGTGTCCAGGGTGTACAGCAACTCCTACAATATTGGCCCTTGCTCCTCTAGTAAGAGAAAAACTGATAGAAAATGAGAGGATAGTTGTCGACGTTAAGGTTGGCTCATCCGGGGCAGGAAGCAACCCTTCGAGGGCGAGCCATCATCCTGAAAGATCTGGTGGAACCAGGCCTTATAAGCCGGTTAACCACAGGCATATCCCTGAAATAGAACAGGAGCTGAACTATGTTTCAGAGAAACCAGTCAAAATATCGTTCACGCCACATGCGGTAAATATGGTGCGAGGTATACTTTCCACAGTTCATACTTTCTATATGAAGGATCTGACTTCAAAACAGGTTTGGATGACTTACCGTTCAGCATATGAAAAAGAACCGTTCATTCGTTTCGTTAAGTTCAGCAGAGGACTTTACCAGTTTCCAGACCCAAAGATCATAGTTGGCTCTAATTTTTGCGATATAGGCTTCGAAATGGATCCTCGAGTAAAAAGACTTGTAATATTTTCAGCTGTGGATAACCTGATGAAGGGAGCTGCTGGCCAAGCGGTCCAATGTTTCAATATAATGTTAGGCATAAACGAAAGAACAGGCTTAGAACAGGCAGGCTTACACCCGGTGTGAGGCATGCTGAATGTCATAAAAGCTGGAGGTCAAGTCTTAAGGCAAGGCTGTCTCGAAATCGCCGAAGACCTAAAAAAATTAGTTTTCGGTGAAGGGGAAAAGGTAGTTTTTGTTCACGGCGGTGGAGTTGATGTTACAGAAATGGCTGAGAGGCTAGGTTTAAAACAAAAATTTGTAACTTCTCCCGAAGGCTTTAGAAGCAGATACACTGATAGGGAAACTGTAGAAATATATAACATGGTTATGTCTGGGAAGATAAACAAAAACTTAGTTTCCTTATTTCAAAGTCTTGGAATACCCAGTTTAGGCTTATCAGGCGTTGATGGAGCCATTTTAATGGCCAAACGGAGAGAGAAAATGATTATTGTTGACGATAAGGGCAAAAGAAGGGTTTCCGATGCCGGTTTCACCGGGAGAATATGCAAGGTAAACGATGAAATATTAAGAACAATTGTTGATAAGGGCTACGTCCCTGTAATCTCACCAGTAGCCATAAGCCAAGAATTCGAGTTATTAAACGTTGACAGCGACCGTGCAGCTGCCAACATAGCCATCGCCATGCATGCGGACAGGCTCATATACATGACAGATGTTGAAGGCGTTATATTCGGCGGAAAATTTCTGAGAAAGCTGACAATTCAACAAACAAAAGAGGTTCTTTCAAAAATAGGAGGGGGAATGAGCACGAAGGTACAGGCAGCCGCAGAGGCCGTAAGCAATGGGGTTAAAGAGGCGGTAATAGCCTCTGGAAAAGGGAAATTTCCCGTTTTATCCGCTATTAAACATTTGTGTGGGACGATTATTACCTATGAATGAAGAAAAAATCATAACCATAGAAAACAACTATTCTGTAAGGGTATATGCCAAAAAGCCTATTGTACTTGCTAGGGGTAAGGGAGTTTATTTATGGGATGTTAATGGAAGGAAGTATTTAGACTTCACAGGAAACTATGGAGTGTGCATAGTCGGCTACTCCCATCCAGAAGTGATTCAGGCAATAAAGCATCAGGCTGAAAGGCTTATCCACTGTCACGGATCCTACTACAATGAGGTTAGAGCAGAGTTATTGGAGAAGATGGCTCGAATAGTCCCTAAGGGGCTAACTAGGATGTTCCTTGGAAATAGTGGGGCAGAGGCTGTTGAATGCGCCTTAAAAATGGCTCGTAAATATACGAAAAAACCTGAAATAATAGCAATGATGGGGGGTTTTCATGGGAAGACTATGGGAGCACTATCTGCAACATGGAAGAATAGATACCGCGAGCATTTCCAACCTCTTGTGCCAGGGTTTAAACACGTGCCAAGATATAATATACAGAAAATAAATGAGGCTATAACAGAAAATACTGCTGCAATAATAGTTGAGCCTATTCAAGGAGAAGGGGGCGTCATAGTTCCTCCAGCGGATTTTCTAAAAAGCCTAAGAGATCTCTGTGACAGTAAAGGAGTTTTATTGATACTGGATGAGGTTCAAACAGGCATGGGAAGAACTGGAAGGATGTTTGCCTGCGAACATTGGGGCGTAGTCCCTGACATAATATGCCTTGCTAAATCCATTGCAGGAGGACTTCCAATAGGCATGACTATAGCCAGAGATGAGATAGCCTCCTCCCTAGAAGTTGGAGACCACACAAGCACTTTCGGAGGAAACCCTGTTGCTTGTGCAGCAGCCTCCGCGACAATAGACGTGATATTAAAGGAGAATCTTCCAGAAAAAGCAGCAGAACTGGGACAATACTTCTTAAACAAGATTGAAAATTTGCAGCCCAAATATAAGGTCATAAGAGAGGTGCGGGGCATAGGCTTAATGATAGGCGTAGAGCTAAAAATTGAAGTTTGGAATATAATATTAGAATCTATAAAAAGGGGAGTTTTAATGCTTGATGCTGGAAGCAACGTTTTACGCTTCCTTCCTCCCTTAGTCATTAAAAAAAATCACATAGACACTGTGGTTAATGTTGTCGATGAAATTTTGGAGGGAAGCGGAGATAGAAGACTACGCTGTCAAGTTTCTAATTCAACTTCTTAAAATATACAGTCCATCAAGTAGGGAGAAGGAAATAGGCGCTTTCATCTCAGATGAGATGGAAAGGCTGGGTTTCAAGGTTAAAACAGACGAGGCTGGAAACGTTATAGGCGAGTTGGGCTTTGGAAAACCTGAGATTTTGCTTTGCGGTCACATGGACACTGTTCCTGGATACATTCCAGTGAGGCTGGTAGACGGCAAGTTATATGGGAGGGGAGCTGTAGATGCAAAGTCCTCCCTCGCTGCAATGATATTAGCCGCCCACCATTCCGCCAGATACATTTCAGAAGGGAAAATTTCTGTTGTAGGAGTTGTTGAGGAGGAAAGTTCCAGCAGAGGAGTAAAAAACCTAATAGATAGTGGAGTATCCGCCGACTATGCAGTTTTCGGAGAGCCAAGCAACGCGGACAACATAATCATCGGGTATAAGGGATGTTTGAAGATCAAAATAACATGTGAAACTCAATCTGGCCATTCTGCAGCCCCATGGATGTTTGAAAACTCTATTGAGAAAATGTTTGAACTGTGGAAAATAATAAAAGAAATCCATTTCCCAACTGAGGACTTGAAGAGCTACTTTTATTCCCTTTCCTCATGTATAATTGGTTTAAAAGGCGGAGGATCAGCGAACAAGGTTCCGGGGAAATGCCAAGCTTTAATAGACATAAGGGTTCCCCCCCAATTAACATGCATGCAAGTATATGAGGAGATAGCCCACAGGTTAAAACGTTATCAAGCCGAATGTTCAAAGGTTAAAGTCTACTTGAAGGCTGTCGGCATGACTGAACCTTTCGAAACAGAAAGAAATAACCCTCTTGTTAGATCCCTCTTATGGGCGATAAAGAAAGTGAGGGGAAAAACACCCACCCTTACAAGAAAAACAGGGACAGCTGACATGAACATGCTTGGCAAAGCCTTAAAAATACCAATTGTGGCATATGGCCCTGGCAATTCAAGTTTAGACCACACAGCCCTAGAACACGTAGAAATTAAGGAATACTTAAGCAGCATACAAGTGCTTGAGGAATTCCTAAAAAAGTTATTAAGCCAGCATAAGCACTAAGAAACACTGCCATTTAAGGTCTTTATCTTTTCTCATCCTACAAATTCAGTTTATGTATATTTTATATATTACTTGTGTTATATCCTTCTGGAAATTGATGGGTGACTGGCTTGAAATGGATGTTCGAGAAGACAGTTCCATATCCGCCTGAAGAATATGTTAGAGTTGAGTGGGAGTCCTTGAAAAGCTTCGTGGCCGAGGTCATAGCTTCTTACAATGTTCCTGAAGAGCATTCAAGGAAGGTTGCTGATGTGCTTGTATCCGCAGACCTTATGGGAATTGAAAGCCATGGAGTCCAGAGGCTTAGAAGGTATACTGTAGGCATCCAAGTGGGCTCTGTAAACCCTAGAGCTAACATCAAGGTTGTTCGGGAGTCAGCTTCAACGGCTTTAGTAGACGGGGATTCAGGGCTGGGACAGGTTGTGGCCTCTAAAGCCATGGAAATAGCTATTAATAAGGCTTTGGAAACGGGCTCCGCCATAGTTGGAGTTAGAAACAGCCACCATTTCGGCATAGCGGGCTACTATGCCCTTCAAGCTGTTAAAAGTAACATGATGGGAATGGTTATGACCAACTCTGAAGCTTTAGTGGCCTACACACATACTGTGGGCAGAAACATAGGCACAAATCCCATAGCAGTAGGTCTTCCAACAAGAAATCCACCACCCATACTCTTCGATGCAGCTACAAGCGTTGCTCCGATAGGAAAGATAGAAGTTTACGCTAAAGAAGGAAAGAAAATACCCTTAGGTTGGGCCATGTCCCCTGAGGGTAAACTTTTAGACGATCCGAAAGAGATTCTCGCTAGAAAAGGGGCATTGCTGCCCTTAGGAGGGCTAGGAGAAGAGTTCAGCGGGCATAAAGGAGCAGGTCTAGCCCTTATTGTAGACTTATTGTGCGGAGTTTTGACAGGTGCGAACTACGGCCAAAAAGTTAGGCACACAACAGACAGGGAGAAGGCAAACGTTGGACACTTCATGTTGGCCCTAAACATAGAAAACATCGCACCCCTCGAAGTTTTCCTAGAGAGAGTTGAAAAGTATAAAGAATACGTTAAAAGCCTGACTAAAATAGGGGAGGAAAGCATTGTTTGGATACCAGGAGAAAAAGCATGGCTGACAATGGAAACGAGAAAGAAGATAGGCATACCAGTGCATAAGAACATATTGAAAGAGATAAAAGAAGAGGGAGAAAAAGTAGGAGTAGAATTTAAAGTTAAGATTCTTAAAGAAACAGGCTAAAACCCGTAAAGGAAGATCTAAATCATATATGAAATTTGATTTTGCGGAGAAAAATTATGAGTATCGAAGAGCTTGCAAGAGAAATTTCTAAGGCTCAGAAAAACTTTGAACTGCAATTAGGCCTGAAAAACTCAGTCAACAACTTCACAGGCTCCGTGGAGAAGGTTTTAAATTCCTATCCATACCTCTCTGAACTGGCTGAGCATGTTAAACTCGCCAGGGATAACGTTCTAAAAAATCTAGAATACTACATAAACCGAACTTTGAATAGTGTAAAAGCCACAGGAGCCCACGCCTATTTTGCGGAGAACAAAGCGGCAGCGCTGGAAATAATAAAAAGCATAGTGGGCGAAGGTAAGAAGGTGATTATAAAGGCTAAATCCATGGTGACTGAGGAACTGGCTCTACGGGAATATCTAAGCGGCATGGGTCACGAGGTTTATGAGACGGATTTAGGCGAATTCCTTATACAAATAGCCAGAGATAAGCCCATGCACACGATAGTTCCAGCCCTTCACCTAGCTAAGGAGAGGGCTGCCCAGCTTCTCAGGCATGAAGCTGGATTGCCAGTAAATGAGGAAATGAGCCATGAAGAAATAGTACTCAAATTTAGAGAGTTCTTCAGAGCCAAGTTTATTAAGGCTGAAATCGGAATCAGCGGTGCAAACGCCATAGCCGCTGACACAGGTTCTGTATTCCTAGTCCACAACGAGGGCAATATAAGCAATGTTGTAACGCTTCCCCCAATTCACATCATAGTTGTAGGCGTTGAAAAAATAACGCCAACTTTCAAAGACGCAGTTTTCCAGGTAATGGTGCAGGCAGGCTACGCTGGGCTTTATCCCCCAACATATGTTAATGTGGTATCAGGTCCAAGCAGCACAGCAGACTTAGAATATCACAGGGTTTATGGTGCCCATGGAGCAAAAGAAGTTCACGTGATATTATACGATGGAGGAAGAATTGACGCTTTAAAAAATGGGTCTAAATTAAAAGAACAGTTATACTGCGTTAAATGTGGAAGATGCCAAATAACATGTCCCATTTGGGGTTTAAGCGGAAACATATGGGGAGGAAAAGTGTATGGAGGGCCTATGGGGATGGGATGGACAGCAATAACAGATGGTATTGAAGCCGCCGAACCATTATCATGGTTCTGCCTACTCTGTAACATATGTAAAACATATTGCCCAGTTGAAATAGACTTCGCAGAAATCTCAAGAACAATTAGGTCCCATAGCATAGAAAGCGGGCATACCCCTCCAAAGGTTAAAGAAATACTTGAAAACATCTATAAATACGGTAATCCATTCGGTTTACCAAGGGCAAAAAGGGCTGAATGGGCTGACTCTCAAATACCGCTCTACAAAACAGGAAATGAATACCTCTACTACGTTGGCGATTTAGGATCCTATCATCCTAGGGCGCAACAGGCAGCGAAAGCCCTTGCAAAAACGCTTTCCAAAGCAAAAGTAAACTATGGCATATTCGGCGTACTTGAAAGCTGTTCAGGAAGCGAGGCATATGAGCTTGGAGAAGAAGGGCTTCTTGAAACAACAATCAAAAAGGCAATAGCTCTTCTTGAAAAATTGAGAGTTGAGAAAATTGTGACTCTTTCGCCACACTCCTACCATATCATGAAAAACTTTTACTCTGATCTAGGCGGATTTTTCGATGTAAAACACTACACACAACTGTTATGGGAGAGTGTAAAGAACAAAAGGCTTAACCTAAAAAACTCATATGGGTTTCATAAAACAATAACCTACCATGACCCATGCTTCCTAGGCCGGTACAACAGTGAATACGAAGCTCCTAGAAACATTTTAAAAGCCATTCCAGGAGTAAAAATGGTTGAAATGAAGAGAAACAGGCAAAACGCCCTATGCTGCGGAGGAGGAAGCGGAAATAGCTATATGGGGTTTGCCTGCGGATTACTCACTGAAAGTGGAAAAACACCGGCCAGGGAAAGAGTTTTAGAGGCACATGAAACAGGCGCTGAAATATTAGCAGTTGCCTGTCCCTCATGCCTCATAATGCTGGAGGAAGCAGTAAAAGATGTAGGCCTGGAAGAGAAAATACAAGTGAAAGACATAAACGAGATAATTGACTTAGCATTCAGCAATCCTAAATACAGAAGCTTCATTGGAAACAATAGAAATCTCTAATTTTAATGGCAAGCTTTATCTTCAACATCTCAGATAAGAGCATTGGGTGTTTTGTTGGAAAGGTTTGAAGTTTGGGTTATGATGATAGCAGCATCCCTCTTAGGCGCTTTCGGCAACATACTCTTCAAAATTGGGACTGAAAAGTTTGGGGTTATCTCGCCTCAAAGCTTCCTAGATGTTTCCTTCATCTTCAATTACCTTTTCACCCCTTCAATTTTCACGGCTTTAGTGATTTTCTTTTTAGGAAGGTTTCTCATGGGAAGCCCCCTTTCAGTTTTAGGTGTAACCCAAGCCTTCGTAGCCATAACAGTCCTAAGCCTAATCTTCACCTTAATACTGGAAACATTAATTTTAAAGATAAGATATGACGTTTGGACATATGTCGGAATAGCAATTGGGCTAATTTCCATAGCCTTAATATCGCGGGGAATATCCCCTTAAAACATTTTTTAAAGTCATAAAACGTATAAAATAGCTTAAGGCTTTTAAAAGTAGATAATTTATGAATCAGAAAATGAAATGGACCCCTCTTTACGCCTGCCTAGCTGCTGCAGTAATTTTAACAGCCTTCACTGTCAGCGGTTTAATTTCCAAACAAATTCTTGTAGACGAGTATAAACTTAAGGCCCAAGAACTTCTAGGAGAAGCCATACATGTTTTTAAAGAAATTAGAGGGTTCTCCCTTGAAGATGTGGAAGTGGAGGTTGTAACAATAAATTGGGCTAAAGAAAAATGGGGGAAAGCTCTAGCTGAAGCAAACAAGGAACAAATAATGATGGAAGAGAGAATATATAAAGGCCTATTCCTAATTCCTGAAAACGCAAGCCTATATAACGTGGAAGTTGAATGGTCGGGTATGATAGCAGCGGCAGTTTGGCAAGGCAAAATCTACATAGTTAAGGAATACTTCGACTTCTCGGATGAGTTCTACGCGAAGAGAATGCTAATACATGAGCTGACCCACATCATGCAGGGCAAATACTTCGCCATAGAAGAAAGGGCCTTATTCGATGGGGAAAAGGCTAAATCAGCCCTGATAGAGGGAGACGCTCGCCTAATGGAAGAAGCCTACACGAACAAAACACGAGAAAGCCCACCAAAAACGGAAAGTGCAAAAATTGAGTCTTTAACCGCACATTACGGAAAAATTATTTCATGTAATGTAGCTGCGGCGCTTCCAGATTCAATTTCGCGTTTATTTGCCTTTCCCTATGAATACGGCTTAAAATTTGTTAAGGCTCTTTACGAAAATGGGGGATGGGAAGCCGTGAACAGAGCCTACGCTAATTTGCCTAAAACAACGGAGCAGATAATGCACCCTGAAAAATACTTTATTAATGAGACGGGAAAGAAGGCTAACACGCCGAAGCCAGCTGTAGAAAACTGGAAAGAAATGAAAAGCGATAGCTACGGCGAATACTTCATTCTCGTCATGTTTCAAAACTGGATACCAGAAAACGAAGCTGTTATGGCCGCTGAGGGTTGGGGAGGAGACAACCTAACCTACTATGAAAACGGCGAAGATTATGTCTTCACATGGGAGATCCTATGGGACTCTGCAAGTGATGCCTTAGAGTTCGCCGCCTCCTTTCAAAACATGGTGGAGAAAGCAGAAGCAAATAAAGTAGGCGTAAACTTATGGCATAAAAATGAAATTTTTCTATCACTAACATTGAGAGGCGAAAAAACTCTCGTAATAAGCTCAACAAATGAGGTTGGAATTAATGACTTTATATCGCTCCTTGGAAGGGATTTTCTTTAACCCAAAAGTTTAAGGATGGAACAATAATTGCAAACTATGCTAAGCCGGGCAACAATTTCCTCATCTCTTGAAATTTTTAAAAGGTATAGCCTCTGCTTAAATCTTAAAAAGTGAAATGTATTATTAATGAAATGAAATGCACATCAATAAACGAGACTTTGCCTCAGTTTCAATCCTTTCCGTATGTTTTTTCATATTGGCTGTATATAACCTAGGCTCTTTCAGCGTTCCACTTAATGCCTATAAACCTTCAAGAGGAGGAAGCTTCTATATAGATTTTGGCGGTATTGAGAAAATTAGCGCTGTCTATTTTTTGCTTAAGAGGGGAGAGGTTGACCTTAAGTTTTACACGGGATCTCCTGGAAACTGGACTGGAGGTGTTCCTGCCTCAACAGGAGGATACTACTATTATTCTTGGTGGAGAGTGGATGTGAACAGTGAAACGAGATATTTGAAGTTCGTTTTCGACATATCAACAGCTGAAATAGTGGAAATCTCAGCACTCAGCTCTGAAGGTAAAAAAATTGTGTTAAATATTGTTAGGGGTGAGAGTGGCGATAATGCGTCTATAACCAGTTTGATAGATGAGCAGGATAAAGTTGAATGTCCCCCCTCTCATATGTGTGAAACTTATTTCGACGAGGTTTATTATGTTAGGGCTGCCGAAGACTACATAAACCTCAAAGAGCCTTTTGAGTGGACTCATCCGCCTCTTGGCAAGCTTATTATAAC
>JAVZIQ010000026.1:0-23759 GCA_038871175.1 Bathyarchaeia archaeon
TTAAATAAACCTGTGTGGGTGAATTCTGGAAACTCCCCTGCAACCTTTTCCAGGTCTGTTATGGCTTCCTTAGCTTTTTCAAGAAGACATCTAGCCTCATTAACCCTTTTCTGGTGGATTAAAAGTATCGCCTGTTTTGACAGGCTTGTTGTCTTCCTCATGTCAGTTTGAGCCTTCTCCTTCACCTTTTCCTTCATCTTCAACTCTTTTCTAATGACTTTCAAAATTGATTTTAAACTCTGCAAGCCATACACTTTCCAATTTAAAATTGGCAGGGGAATATTTTATTGTTACCTAGAAAGGTGCTGAATAAAAGCTTAATAAGCCTGTTTTCACTTTTTATGGTTCACGCCACTTTTCTATGAAAAGTTTGTCGTCTCCAACTTTGAAGCTTACCTTTACAAATATGGAGTCTGAACCTTTAAATGGAAACATGCTGTCTTCAGCTAAATCCTTCGGCAAATAAATAAGGAATTTCCCATCCTTTCTTCTAAACAGCCTTCCTTTTCCCTCGTTAACCACCCTTTACACCTCTTGCAGTGTTTAAAGAGCAATCAATAAAAAATGTTTTATTTAAACCTTTACTTTCTGTATAAAATTGAAATTTTAAACTTTTACAGGTTTTTCAAGTCTGCTTAAAAGAGCCACTCTGCTTTCCACTGATTCGTCAATTAAGGTGTAGCCTGTTTCTCTTGCCAGTTGAAGTGCGAATTCACGTATTTCCTTATGGCTTGGCATGGAATCGTAGCCTAGACGCAGTCTAGAGAAGCCTACATGCATGTAGGCTTTAGGCTCAATATAGGTTGGATTTGCCTTTTCAATGAGTTTGGCATATTCCTCAACGTCAGCCATGTTTAGTCCTCTTACAGCTGTTATCCGGATCACTGTTGGACAGCTGAAACTGTTTAGAATTTCAAGGGTTTGGTTTAATTTTTCCCAAGCGTTTGGAATGATTGGGCGGCACAATTTTTCATGTTTTTCCTTGTTAGAAGCGCATACCGAAATGTAAAGTTGTGTTGGCTCATGGGTTAAATTTGCAAGTGCAGAGGGCACAGTTCCATTGGATACAAGAAATGTTGTGAAACCCCGCCTATGAAAAGCCTGTATAAGTTCGCCTATATGCCCGTACAGGGTGGGCTCCCCTGTTAGGCTTATAGCCGCATGCCTAGGTCGCAATGCCTCCTTAAACTTTTGAGGATTAGTTCTCGGATTTCCCTTGTACCCGCTTAAAATTTCAAGCTGTGCTTTTATGCTTCCCTCAACAATTTCTTCAGGCGAATCCCAAATGGGAAGTTTGGATTCCTCCCATACTATTTGAAGGTCGCCGCTTTGAGCCCTCCAGCAGAATAGGCAGCGCTGTGTGCAATAGAAAAGCGTTGGGGTCATTTGTATGCACTGATGGGTTTTAATTCCATAAAACTTCTGTTTGTAACAGGGCCTGTTATGAATTAGGGTCTCATACAGCCACCTACATCTTTTAACCCCTGAGTGCCTCCCCACAATATTGTATTTATGTTTTTTCAGAGACTTGATCAGCTGTTCTGGCACAAGCGTCATTTATTATTCCTTCGAGGCAAGTATGCGCTTTTATTTTTCACTTAGGTTAAGTAATGGCTTTCAGAAATAAACAAGTTATGGTTCAAAGCAGTATTCAATTCTGTGAAATTCTAGGCGGAGTTCAGCAACCTCTTTTCTAACATTTTCAGGCTTTTCCCCATCCAAAACAGCCTTTTTTATTAGTTCAGCAATTTTTAACATTTCCTCCTCCTTCATTCCCCATCTTGTAACTTCGCATGTTCCTATCCTAATGGCGCAATCAACAATTATGTTGGCGCGCTGAAGTTTTTCAGCAATTTTTCTACCTTGCTCATAGTCTCCATATTCTAGGATTATCTGATGGGATTGGGTGAAGCCTATTTTTGGACATGTTACTGGGAATCCGTAATCATAAAGTGCTTTAGCTAAGGTTTTTGAGTTGCGGATAACCTGGTCAGCATAGGCGCTACCGAAACTTTTCATTTCAGCTAAGGCAAGGGTTAATGCGGCTATACGGTTCCAGTGGGCATTGTCCACGAACCTTGGGTAAATATTCTCTTTAATTTTTTCTCCAAGCTCTTTTTGTGCCAGAATTATGCCGCCCTGGGGACCGAAGAAGGACTTATGGGTTGAACCCATTAAAACCTGCGCGCCCTCCCTTAGGGGGTCTTGAAATTTTTTCCCAGCAATCAGCCCTAGAACGTGTGATCCGTCAAACCCTATGTAGGCGCCGCTTTCTCTGGCAACTTCAGCCATCTCCTTAACTGGCTGGGGAAAAGTGATGAAGCTGGCTCCGAAAACAACAACTTTAGGCTTTTCGCTGCGGATGGCTTCCTTCGCCTTTTCCACGTCAATGTTCATGGACTCCTTGGAAAATGGTAGGGCCAAAGGCTTCAAACCTAAAAGTCCGGCTAAACCCTCCTTCCACAAGCCTGGATAGCCACCGTCCATTGGAGAAACACACATAATGGAATCGTTTAGCTTTGTTAGACATCCTAAAAAGATTAGGTCGGCTATGTGTCCAGATAGGGGACGTAGATCAGCGGTTTCAGCTTCGAAAACGTTTTTGGCTAGCTCTTCCCCGTACTGTTCAATTTCGTCTATAATCCTTGTTCCCATGTAAAATCGGTCTCTTGCTGTGTAACGGTGGCAAAGGTCAGATGAGAGGAGACTGCGGACAGGTGGGCTCATAACATTTTCAGAGGGAATAAGGTTTAGGCATAGTGTTCCACGCCAGTTTTCATGTCGCCTGACAAAATTTAAGATTTCGTTTATCATTTGTTTGTTACCCCACGCTGAAAAGACACTAAAGTTTTACAAGCTTAAATGCTTTTCAAGAATGCTGCACTGTAAATGTTTGGGTAAGGTTTATTAATTGCCGGGGTTGTGAAGCTTATAACTTAGACGGTGAAAACGCGTGCATTTGATAAATTTTAAGAATTTGTCCGGCCAACAGCTTAATGAGATAGTGGATAAGGCTATAGAGGTTAAGCGAAGCCCGGAAAATTATAGAAAAACCTTGGAGGACAGGTCGTTAGCTATGATTTTTCAGAAGACTTCAACTAGAACAAGGGTTTCTTTTGAGGTTGCCATGACCCAGCTTGGTGGGCATGCTCTCTACATAGACTGGAGGACGACGAACTTCACAATAGCAGATGTATACGACGAAACTCAGTATTTATCGCGGAACGTTGACTGCATTATGGCGAGGCTTCTGAGGAATTCAGACCTCCAAGTTATGGCTAAGGCCTCAAGGGTTCCGGTGATAAATGGGTGTGACGAGAAGTACCATCCAACCCAGGCAATAGCTGACTTGATGACAATGAAGGAGAAGAAGGGCAGACTTAAGGGTTTGAAGCTTGTTTACATAGGAGTACACAACAATGTGTGCAACTCCCTTATTGAGGGATGTACAAAGACAGGGGTGAAAATAGTTACCGTCACTCCAATATTTAATGAGCCTTCAAGGGATGATGAGCTTCTGGAAGACGCTGTTAAAACCGGGCTTTATGAGACAACCTTAGACGTTAAAAGCGCTGTTAAAGAAGCTGACTTTGTCTACACAGACACGTGGATTGACATGGAGTTCTTTTCAGATCCTAAATACGCCTCTGAGAAGGAGAAACGTTTGAGGCTTATGATGCCCTACCAAATAAACAGGGAGCTTATGGAGGGAAGCGACGCCTACATAATGCATGACATGCCGATTCACCGTGGATATGAAATAGCCCCTGAAATGATTGAAAGCCCGAATTCAGTAATATATGAACAAAGCGAAAATAGGCTTCACTCTGCTAAGGCTATACTTCTTAAGCTCCTAGGAAAATATTAGGCCTGCCCCCTGCCTTTCCTCGCTTACTAATGGAAAAGTCTGATAACCTCTCAGGCCGGATTAGTGGGGCAAAAGCAGAAAAAGCGTATTTACAACTTTTCGCTGATAATGTTTTACAGAATCAGGAGATTTGAACATAATAAACTTAGATAAGTGGTTTAGGAATAAGGACTTGGAGGTTTAAAGGATTTGGAAGGCTAGGCCTGAGAGTGAATGATAAAAGAAGATAATGGCTTTTATTTTAGGATCATTTCAACAAATTTTTCTGGTTTAAATTCTTCTATGTCTTTGTATTTTTGTCCTGTTCCCACGAAGATTATTGGCTTTTTTGTGATGTATGTCACGCTTAAGGCTGAGCCTCCTTTTATGTCTGCGTCGACTTTTGTGAGTATTGTTGCGTCTATGCCTACGGTTTTGTTGAATTCTTCAGCTTGCATGACTGCGTCGTTTCCTGTTAATGAGTCAATGGTTAGAATTGTTAAATCTGGGTTTACAACTCTTTTTATCTTTGCAAGTTCATTCATGAGGTTTCTGTTTGTCTGCATTCTTCCTGCAGTGTCTATGAGGACGACGTTTATTCCGTGGGCTTTTGCGTGGTTTATGGCGTCGTAGGCTACTGCAGCTGGGTCTGCTCCGTACTTATGTTTTATCATTCTTACGCCAACTCTTTTTGCATGGGTTTCTAATTGTTCAATGGAGCCTGTTCTGTATGTGTCGCTGCATGCAAGTACAACTGTGTATCCTCTTTCCATTATTAGGCGGGCAATTTTGGCTATGGTTGTTGTTTTTCCAGTTCCATTTATCCCTACAAAAACTATTATGAAGGGTTCTTTTTTGAGGCGTTTTTCTTCTAAGGCTTTGAAAAGGTCTATTTTGCAGTTTGTAAGCATTACTTCTAAGAGGACTTGGCGGAGGTTTTCCTCTACTATTTTCCTTTTGTCTTCAAGCCTTTTAACTTGAACTCCTGTGAGGCGTTTCTCCATTTCATCGCATATGCGTTCTGCCACTGGGAGGGCTACGTCGTTTTCTATTAGGTTAAGTTTAAACTCTGAGAGGGTTGGGCGGATGTTTTCTGGTTTAAGCTCTGTGGTTGTGATCTTATTTATTAATCCAGTTAGTCCAGATTTCAGCTTTTCAAACATTCTTTTGGGGTTGCCCCCTCCTAATTTCAGCTGTTAGCTCCTCGAATCTTTCTCTGTCTTCGTTTATTTTGTCAGCTACCTGGGAAAGCTGTTGTTGAAGGGAATTTCTAGTTTTCTCCAGTTCTTCAAGCCTTTTCCTCACAATTTCTTTTGCCTCTTGAAGGGTTTTCTCCACTGATACGCCTGCTCCTATTCCAACGGTCACTTTGTCTGGGCTTTCAAGCTTGGCTTTTATGTAGGAGTTTCCCCCTATTGGAACGAGGAGCTCCACGTTTTCCTTTTCCTTTTCTAAACCTTCAAGGGTTGAGTTTGCGTAGGATAGGTCGGTTATTACGGCGTTCACCATGTTTATCCTTGACTGTATGGCTTCAGCTGTCTGTTCTAGGATGCGCATTTCAACTGTTAACCTTCTCAGTTCCTCTTCAATTTTTCCAGCCATGGGTTTATTCTCCAGCTACAATTTTTCTTATTAGGGGGTCTTCTATCTCTTCTAAGGGAACTTCAGCTACGTCTTTTATTTTTATTTGGAATCGTTTCACTTTATGTTTGCTGCCTAGCTCTGTGTAAACTCTTTCCACGGCTTGTTCAGGTTTAACTGCCACAACCTCCTTTCTGAATGGAGTTTTCAGGTTTGGCTTCTGTATCTCTCCCGAAACTCTGAAAACTTTCACTTCATTCATCTTCCTTCACTACACCCAAGGCGTGTCCAATTATAAACATTTCTGGGCCTGTTGTCAGCATTCCAGCAACAGCTGCGTGGCTGTTGCAGATAAGCCCTGTTCCAACGTAGGGTATGCCGCAGTTAACTGTGCCAACCTCAACGGGAACCTTTAAAACTTCTTCTATAAGTTTGCGTTCAGAGTCTTTCAGAAGGGGGTGGGCTAGAACTCCCTTGTTTGTGGCTGTAGCTAAAGAGCCAACATATGGAAGCTGTGCAATTTCTCCTGGGACAGCTTCAACTCCTAGGGTTTCAGACACCAGCTTTACCTCGTTGGGTTTAAGCCTTGGATCCACTATGGCTCCATGGTCGTTTGCTAAAACCATGTTTCCATAGGCTGTTCTCTTAGTTTCCATTACTGTTATGTTTCCGTCGAAGACTGATTTCACCGCTTCAAACTCTTCTTCCCTGATAAAATGGGGAAGCAGTATCCCATTGGAGTTTGCGCATGCTAGTGCGCCTATCAGAATGGAGCCTCCAATGGTTGAGTGTATGAGTTTAACCTTAAGCCATTCCTCCAATCTTTGAGCTTTTTTAAAAGGGACAAACTTTGGAACTATGAGCATCTTATCTGTTACAAGGGAATACACTCCTATGCTTGCGCTTCCGAAAAGGCTTGTTAGGTAAATTGCCAAAATCAGTCTCCCGCTGCTAAATAAACAGTGATGTTGCCTTCCTTATCTTTTGCAGCTCTAACCCTTATTTTCCTTGGAGGTTTCTCTATTCCCCTCCTCCAAATTTCCTCGTTAACTTCATTACTGATTATAAGCTTTTTAGGCTCCTCCCCCTCTTCCACAGCCTCAATTTTCATGTGTCTTTTTATAAAATCCCTCAATATCCTAACAGCCTTAGCTGCCCTCTTGTTTGGAGGCACAAGCCTAGCCCTGCCCAGAGGAACCGTATAGAATCTTTCTTCAACCACTTCCTCCTCTGCAGCCTCTCTAAGCCTGGGTTTAGCCTCCTCCTCTTCTTCTATTTCTTCAGCTTTTTCCACTTCTTCCTTTGTTTCTTCTACGGCTTCCTCGCCTATGCTTTCTTCTTCAACTTTTGCTTCTTCCTCTTCTTCTTGATCTTCTATGGCTTCTTCCTCTTCTTCTGTTTTGTTTTTATCCATTTTCTTCCCATCTTAAGCCTTTATCTTCCGTCTTCTCCAATGTCTTCTTTTAGGATGGGTTCTGAATTTTCCGGATGTTTTAGCTATAACCCATGTTGGAACTGCCTCTCTCTGTTTTCCGGCTTTTGCAAGCCTTCTTTTTTTGGCTGCAGGCTTGTTTCTAGCCATTTTAAAGCCTTCTTATTTTTATTTCGCGTCTTTGGGATTGAAGTTGGACTAATATTTTTTTAAGCTGTTCATCTGTTAGGGGAACTGGAAGTTTTCCAGCTTGGGCTAGCTGAATCAGCTGCAGCTCCAGCTGGTCTGTGAACTCTGGCTTAACAAGCTTTAGGTTTGTAAGCCTCTGTCTAGCTTCAGGTGTTAGTATGCTTCTAAGTATGGCTTGTTTCTGTTGTTCAATTTGTTGTTCCATTTGGGCTTTTCGCTGTTCTTCAGCTAGACGTCTTTGAAGTGATAGAAGCTTTTTCTGGCGTATCTCTTCAAGTTCTTCTTCTGACATTTATGCACCCCTCTGATATTTTTCAAGCTGAGGGTTTGTTTTCAAAATATCCTTCTTTACTTCTTCAGCTATCTCTTCTAAGAGTTTCCGTCCATCCTTAGTCATCCTTCTGCCCTTTCTCTGAAATTCCTCCACAAGGCCTGCGGCTTCAAGCTGCTGTAAAGCCTTCCTAACCGATGCCCCTCCACCCTTAACTGCATGTTCTGGCTTAACGCCGAAGTCCTTTCTTCCGCCGTATTCTGCTCTAAGCCTCTCTATTCCTAGGGGTCCATGAATGTAGATTTTCCTTAAGAGGGAGGCACATCTGATGTACCACCAGTCATGGTTTTCAGGGGGTCTCTGAACGTGGGATCCTGTCTTAGCCATGCCTGCCCATGGAGGCGGAGAAACTTCTTCAACGTTTTCTTTGAGATATTGTGCTAGCTTTTGAATGAATTCCTTGGCTGGGACGTCGTTAGGGGTTGCCAACATTCCTTTCCTCTTTTTCTTCACTAATTCACTAAGCCAAATATAAAGGCTTTCACTTTTTATTTCCCCTACGCCTATGTTTGTAAAGTACAAAGGTGTGTCCTCTAACTTCTACGAGGGTGGATTCCGTCTGCGCAGAGACGTTGGAGGCGATTTCCTTAACTTCACCCTCATTTAGGGCTGTTCTTAAAACTTTAACCTTTACAACCTCCCTTTTATCAAGCTGTTTTTCTATTTCCTCAACTATCTCCTTTGAAACATGGCCTTTGCCAATCCATACCGTGGGCTTCTCCTCACACATTCGGCCTTTTATCCTTCTCTTAGCCCCGGCTGAAAGCTTGCTCAAAGCTTTTCACCCCCTCGATTCTTTAATGGTATACGCATGTGTTTACCACAATTTAGACATGTAATGACCACGTGGGGTTCTCTTCTCTGCTTTATGCGAACGCGACAACTAACACCTGGTAAAATAAAGCTTTTGCAGTGGCGGCAAACCTGACGCCTAAACTCTTTTGGAAGACGAATATTAGCAGCCATAGCAATCCTGCGGGCCATGTCAACATAACGTTGAGCCAACTTTGGATCTTGACTGTAAATCTCTCGAGCTAAAAGGAAAAGCCTAAAAACCCTATGTCTGGCAACGCTCTTTATACTTTCCTCGTTTTTCAAATTATCCCCCACATTAAAGCAAACGCGTTTAAATTAAGCATGCAAGAGGGCAACCTTTACACTTCTACGAAATTTACATCTAATTTAACTCACACAACTATTTAAGAGTCAACAGTGTGAAAAGGGACATTTTCCATTATGGCAGCGTATGAATAACAAAATATTCCATTTTACTGACTTCTAGTTGTTCTGGGATGTTTGAATTTTGAATTTCCATTAGACTTATTTCATAACTTGACACGAGAGGGAAAACAAAATGTTAGAACTTTTAGTCAAGGGATTAGTGTTGAAAGAGTAAGTGAGGTCTTAGGATGACAAAAGACGGTTCATTTTCCTTAAAATGTCAAAATTTTATGTTAGGCATAAACAATATACATGTTATTTTGAACAGTTATGTCAGAGAAACAGGGGGTGAAAGTTTAAATGCCCTATATTAAACCGGAAAAAAGACTGGAACTGGACAAGATGGTAAACCAGATTTTAACTTATTTTGAAAAGGTTGAAGATAAGAATAGGGATGGGGAACTAAACTACTTATTCACAAAAACGTTGAAAGGCCTTTACAAGCCTTCATATTTTAACTTTGAAAGAATCATGGGTTTACTGACATGCATTCAACATGAGTTTTATAGGAGATGGATAAGTCCCTATGAAGACTCAAAGATGAAGGAACACGGTGACATTTAAGCTGTCTAATTATGTGAACAAGCCTACACGAGCAATGTACACAGTTAGTTGGCACTTATCTTAATATTTCGTAAACTCTTTTAAGGAGGAGCTTAGCCTTAAAAAGCTAACCATCTGGTCTATAGTCAAGACTATTGTAGAAACTATATTCTTGACTATTAAGGGCTAGGGCGAATTATTGTCTGTACAATTATTTTTACAATTTTTTGAACAATTCTACATTTAGAAAATAGGGGAAACCTTTTCTTTTCCTAAAATTTTAGCTCTGTTCATTTCGGTGTTTGGTAATTGGCACATTAGGAGGGCACGCTAATATTGCCTTAAAATTTATTTTAAATTAACAAGTCTTATTTGGGGAAGCCGCACAGTAAAATTGAGCTTCGCTGGCTTGTGAAGCAGGCCTTGACAATGCTTTCTTTACTTGTTGGGGAGTTCAGCTTCGATGTTGGTGTGCATAAGCAAGTATTGGATGTGCAAAAATGAAGAGGATGACTATAAGCATGGATAGAAGTAAAGCTATAAGAATTCTCAGATTTGGCATTATTGGAGTTGCATTGTTGACATTAGTCCTTTTTGCTTTAGGCTTTTACACCCTTATCACTGGGCTTGTGGGTGCGATTTCTTCAGGGGCTTTTAGACTTGAGTTGGATAAAGATGGGCCTTCAGGCTGCTGGGCGCTTAGGCTCGATGCGAATCCTAGAAACAATGGCTTGCTGGAAGAACGATTAGTGCTTGGCATAGGCCTTCTTGACTCTAATGGAAAATACATTGTTGTGAACTCGACCTCTGTGAGCCTTGCTCCTGGCGAAAAACTTTCTTTCTCCTTGACGCTGACGATTCCATACGAAACTGTGAGGAAATACAACCTTAATGCAACGAAGGGAGCTGACGTGGTGTTTGAGCTGGTTTTAGGCATACGCACGTTGGATGATCTTGTGGGGTTCCAACAGACAATGCGGATTACAGGGAGTGCAGGTCTATGAAAATCAAAGTGGGGGCTGTAGTAAAGGCCATTTTGATCCTTATATTCTTGACTGTTTTGCCGGTTGTTGGAAGGACGTGGCTGCCTTCAGAGTTTTTGGGGTCTTTCTCTTTGCAGGGCGGGATTAACCTCATTGATCTTTTTAGCAGGGTGGCTGTTATTGGGTTAGCCTTGTCAGTTTTGGTTTTGTTGAAGGGCCATGTGGAAAGGGCTTCCTTGGGGTATCTGTTGCTTTCAATTGTTTGGAAGGTTTTCTGTCTTGTCTTTTTCTTTTTCATTTTAGGCCTAGGACGCCCTGAAACTTTTGGCCTCGTCATATTAAGGGGAATAGCAGGTCAAAGTGAAAACGTTGTTATTTTTAACTTCAGGCTTTTCGCTGTATTGGCAACTGTAATGGTTGTCTTGATGATTGTCCATTCAATATTGCAATTTCAAGAGGCCAGACATGCAAGCTGAAATGTTAAGAATAGCCTTTTCAAGATGTTTTAGCTGAAGCTGGGTCTGGGATTAAAATAAATGTAGTCTGAAATCGTGGAGGTTAATGGTTTTTAAATCGCTGGAGATTGGCATGTTATAAAATCTTTTTGAAAACTGATTTAATATTTTATGCCGCGTGTGCCTTTTATAACTACTCAGTTGAACCCGTGTCGTTGTAGGTCAGAATGGCGCTTAAACCACATCTTCAAGGGAGTGTATGAAAACGTTAAACTCATTTTTGACAGAATGATAAGCCACTTCATAGGCGAATAGTCGCTGAAATGGAAAGCATAAAACTCTTCAGAAAAGTTAAAACTTCATATATTGGCAGCCCGTAGCCTTTGCGTAGGCCATAGTAGCATGGATAGGAAAAGTCCTATCCGAACCTATAATTTAAGGTATCGTACATTTTCTGATGGCGGGCTTTCATTTCTGACTGTTAGGTCTGAGTTAGTTTGCTTTCAAGGTCTGAATATGTTATTGTTTTTATGAATTTGCTTGCTGCTTTCTTTAATTTTTCGTCTTCGGTTACTAGTGTGGCTTCCGCTTTTCCAGCGTTTGTGATGTATGAGGCGTCGTAGAAGGTTAGCCCTTCTTTATGGGCTATTTTGAGCGTGTTGGAAAAATCTAGCTTTGTGAATTTTATTGGTTTAATTACGCCTCTTATGGCAAGGTCCTTTATCGTGGTGGCAACGTCTATGGCGTCCTCTAATGATATTGATTTCAATAATGTTGAAAGTTTCCAGAGGCTGTTACAGGCTTCATATAATGCCAGGTCTGTGGTAACTAAGTCTTCATGAGAGGCTTCAAATATTAGCTTTCTGCCCCTTTTAGTGACTAATGGCAAAAGTGCTGAGGCATCAAGTAAATACTTCAATGCCCTTCCCTATCTTCACGTACAAGCTTAGCTACCAATTTCGGATCTATTTTATTGCCCAGGCGCTCATTCAACCGCTCCAGCCTTTCCCCAAGATCCTTCAACTCTAGCTCCACAAGATATTTATCAAGCAATTTTCTCACTGTCTCACTAATGTTAACATTATATTTTTCCAGCTTATCCTTTATTTCCTTTGCAACTCTAATAGTTATAACGCTCATTGTCTACCGTATTACATACTGTAATACAACCTTATAAAGCTTCAGCTTTCTACGCCAAGGCTTCATTCGAACGCGTTAAACCTATAGCTTTCTTATTTTTCCTGTTGGGGCAGGTATATTTGGCCTTGTTGTGTTAGGCGCCATATGGCTGTTTCAAAAGCCGCCTTTTCCAGGCCCTCTTCTTCATAAGCTGTTTAACCAACAGTATGTCTTTGGTTTTATAGAACAACATAATCGCATAATAATGCCTCCAATCATAAAGCCTAATTGATTTAATAGTTAAATCTTTGAGTTTTCAGCTAATCTATTTTTAAGCTCCCTGCAACATTTACAAATCCATTCAGAAGATGGAAAAGGATGTTCATCCTTATTCCTTTGGAGATATACTCTAAGTATTGAAAATAGCTGTATCACTAAGTTTGAAAATTCTTGAATTGTGCCCCTTGAATCCTTGAACTCTAATAATGCCCCTTTCTAAGTCTATATCATCACTTTTTAGATCAGTTAACTCTTTAAGCATAATCCCCTTTTCTTAAAGAGTTCTTAGGATGGTAGCATATCCAGGAGAAGCAGAGGCCATGATTTTCTCTAAGACTTAAGATGTTGGAATCTTGGGCAGTTTTCTTTCATACTTATATTTTGTTCTTATCCTTACTAATCCATTGACGATAGTATAGTAGTTGCAAGCTTTAATGAGATTGACCTTAAAGCTATTGGCACATGGCTTATTAGCTATGCGCTGTGTGACAGATTCGACATCATCAAGATTACAGTATTTATCTAGGTGTTTTAGATTGAATGATACATTTCTTAATATGCCATTAAACAATCCAGAAGCTTAAGCCTTAATAGAGTGTTTAATAGTTTCTCAATTACAGAACTCCGTAATCCAAATATAAGGGCCCGTAGTCTAGAATGGATTAGGACGCTGGCCTGCGGAGCTGCAGCCTCCTAGTAGGCGTGGTACGGAAAGCCGGAGATCCTGGGTTCAAATCCCAGCGGGCCCGCCATTTTCGTCTTATTCGTTGAAATCGTTTGATTCTGGGTTTTGTTGGTTTAGGGCTTTGCATAAGTTTTCTTTTAGTATAGGTTGTTGGGCGGTATTAATACCGATGTTGAGGCTTACTTTGCGTGCTGGGGGTGACAACCGGATTAGGGATCGAAAACCATCGTCAGAATAATCCAAAATGCAGCCAAATCCTGAAAGCTAGGCATCAAAGATGCGGAAAAGAAAACTTAATATTGCTTTTCATAGGCTGGAATTAGAGATGGTTTGCTAAAGAAAGTGTAAAGATAAATTCAAAGTCTACCGAAAATGGGATTAGTCAGCTATCAAAAAATTTAAGAATCCTCGTCAGATATGTATAAGCATGACAAATGCATCATTTATGCATCCTTTTCTACGTGTTCGACAATTGGTTATGCCCAAATGCATAATTTTTGGTGCAGGATGCTTTGACCAAACAGCCGATGAGGCTAGTAGGCTGGGGGCGAGAAGAGCATTAGCCGTGATGGATCCGGTTATCGCGAAAATGGGATATGCTGAAAAAATGAGGATAATTTTAGAAGGGAAAGGTATTCAAGTTAAAATTTTTGATCAAGTGAAGCCAGAACCAAGTGTAGAAGTTGCTAATAAAGTAACGGAATTTGTAAGAAGTGCTGATTTTGATCTTGTTGTGGGCATTGGTGGTGGAAGTAGCCTTGATATGGCAAAGGCAGCTGCCATAATGGCTAGAAATGAAGGAAGCATTGAGGATTACTTGGGAGTGGGCAAGGTTAGATCGAGGCTGCCTTTAATACTTATTCCCACAACTGGGGGGACTGGAAGCGAAGTCTCGGTTTTTCTGGTTTTTGGAAGGTCAGATGGTGTTAAAGACCTTGTTATGAGCCCGCTACTTCAGCCGGATGTAGCGATAGTGGACCCAGTTCTCTCGTCAACCGCGCCTCCGAGAGTGACAGCCTCAACAGGTTTCGATGCGCTTAGCCATGCAGTTGAATCCATGTTAAGCGTTGACTCAAATGCTATCACAGATTGTCTTAATCTAGAAGCAATAAGGCTTGTAGGACAGCACCTTCGAACAGCATATTACCAAGGTCGTAACCTTGAGGCTAGAATGGGTATGGCAATGGCAGCTACAATAGCGGGCATCACACTATCTAACACGGGTGCAGTTATGGGACACGCAATCGCAATGCAGTTGGGCAGCAAACTACACAAGCCCCACGGCGAAATGTGTAGCCTCACCCTTCCCTACGCCATGAAATACGACTTGCCAGTCGCAGAAAAGAAGCTTGCCAAAATCTCCTCTGCTTTAGGTATAGATACCAAAAGCTTAAGCGATGAAGAAGCAGCAATGAAAGGCATTGAACTTGTAAGGCGTCTAGCTGAAGAGTTAGACATGAAGACCAACTTGCAACAGCTTGGAGTTAAGAAGGATGAACTTGAAGGACTTGTAGATCAATATTTGGCAGGGCCAGCTGTCGAACTTAAATGGGAGCCTCGGGATACAAACAAATCAACGTTACTTCAGCTTTACGAAGATATCTGGAATGGCAAACTTTTCAATTAATTAGGAAAACGCTCAAAATGCCTCAACGAGAAGGGCATTCAACTGGCTTCTAACCAATCTAAAGGGTGGACTGGTTAAGTAAAATAACTTAACAATAAATCCAAAAGCTGTGTTTTGCTACAAACGGACGAGGCGAAAGGTTAGGAGAAACTTATTTAAGCTGCTTCCGTCAAATTCAATCGGGAGGGATTATTAAAATGAGCAAAAATTCTATGTGGAAAAACTCTGCGATAACTAAAGTCCAAGCAGTTGTTATTGCTATAATTATCATCATTGCAATAATAGCTGGCGCGCTCTACTACTATTACACCCTTCCCACAGCAACGCCCACTCCTGCCACGCCTACGCCAGCAACGCCCACTCCTGCCACGCCTACGCCAGCAACGCCCACACCCGCTACGCCTACTCCTACGCCGACAAAACAGGAAATCGTGTTGGGTACACATCAATCAATGACAGGCATTTTCTCAGCGCAGGGAAGTGAGATTGCTTGGACTATTGAGAAAGCTGTAAGCGACATAAACAAGGCAGGGGGAGTTTATGTTGCTGAATATGGCAAAAAGCTTCCTCTTCGTGTGGTTACTCTCGACGACGAGAGTGACCCATCTAAAGCTGCAGAGTGCGCTGAGAAACTCATTAAGGTCTACAATGTAGACTTCCTCATATCAGGCCACGGTGCAACTTTGGTCTTGCCTGGAATGGTTACGGCTGAAAAATACGGCGTTCCCTGTGTGGGTACTTTCTGCTTCATCGAGCCTTTCCTTGAGCAGAAATTTCAATGGAGCACTTTGTTCTTTTTTGAAACAGCCCAAGGAGGATCTGTTCCATTCCTTCTATTAGACCATGTGAAGGCGCCTAAAACGATGGGTTTTGTTATGGAAGACAGCTTTGACGGCAAGGCTTTTGTCGGAGTTTTGCATGGAGATGCACAGAGGTATGGATATACGGTCGTTGCTGAGGAATATTATACTCCAGGAGCCACTGATGTTTCATCCATAATACTTAAGCTTAAAGGCGCCAACGTTGAGCATCTGATACACTTCGGCAGCCCAGCCGACCTGGTTGTTTTCATCAGACAGTGTAAAGAGCTGGACTATAATTGGAAGTTCTTAATGACTTACAAGAGCGGGTGGCCTATTGAAACCTGGAACGCTTTGGGTAAAGATGCAGAATATATTTGTTCAGACGGCTTCTTCTATCCGACAATGCCTTATTCAGGCGTTAAAGAATTATGGGACGCTTTTTACAGCCACTTCGGCAAGTTCTCCGTCGGCGGACCTGGACCTCACTACGCCTGTGTTCAAATGCTTTGCCAAGCTATTGAGAAAGCGGGCACCTTAAAGAAGGATGTTGTTTTGAAAACCCTGGTGGAACAAGGACCATGGGAAACTGTGATGGGCCCAGCAAAGTTCGATGAAAACCACGTTGCAATTTTCCAATGCTTTGGCTTCCAATGGAGATCGCCAGGCAAACTGGAATGTCTATACCCGTTTGACTGGGCTTCAGCGGAGCTAGTGTATCCTGCCCCTTCGTGGAGGGAGCGAAGTTAACATTCAAGTGCAGCGCAGGAGGCCCCCCCTTTTTTGTCCCACCTTATTTTTGGTGAAGGAATAACTGTTAGGTTTGGAGGAGTTGTAGCACTTAGTAATGTGGATTTCCACGTGGATAATGGTGAAATAGTTGGGCTTATAGGTCCTAACGGGGCAGGCAAAACAACCCTTTTTAACGTTATTTCCGGGCTGAACAGGCCGCAGAAAGGGAGGGTGATTTTTAAAAATAAGAACGTTACCGGTTTAAAACCCCATAAAATATGCAAGCTTGGAATTGCAAGAACCTTCCAGATTGTAAGGGTTTTTCCTTCAATGACAGTTTTTAACAATGTAAAAGTTGCAGCTGTAAATAGTCCAAGGAAGGTTAATGAACCCATTCCAAGCCAAGTGGCAAAACTAATAGATTTTATAGGCTTAACTGATAAAGTTCACTTTGTAGTTAAGGATCTTACACTTGTTGAACAGAAACTTGTGGAGGTGGCGAGGGCTTTGGCTACAAGCCCTGAATTATTGTTGCTTGATGAGCCTATAGCTGGCCTAAACCCTGCAGAATCCGTTATGTATACAAACAAGATAAGGGAGATAAGGGATGATTTTGGAATAAGCGTATTCTGGATTGAGCATCATATAAAATCTATATCTAGCATATGCGATAGGGTTATAGTCCTAAACTATGGCGAAAAGATATGTGAAGGCAAATGTGAAGAGGTTTTAAGAGACGAGGCTGTTGTTAGGGCTTATTTGGGTGAGAGTGTTGCTTGAAGTCAGGGATTTATGTGTTTCTTATGGTTCTATACAGGTTTTATGGGGCATATCCTTAAGTGTTTCTGAAAAAGAAATCGTGAGCATAATTGGGGCTAATGGCGCTGGTAAAACTACAACTTTAAAAACCATAGCTGGACTTCTGAAGCCTGTCAGCGGTGAAATAGAGTTTAACGGTTCAAAGATACATCATGAACCGCCAAATAAAAGAGTGGAGCTTGGAATAGCCTACGTCCCTGAAGGCAGAAGAATATTTTCAACACTCAGCGTGATTGAAAACTTAAAGCTTGGCGCCTACACAAAAATAGCTAGAGAGAAGTTTTATGACACAATCGAATGGGTTTACCAGCTTTTTCCAAGGTTAAAGGAGAGAGCTGACCAAGTTGCCGGGTCCCTAAGCGGAGGAGAACAGCAGATGCTCGCCATTGGAAGAGCTCTTATGTCAAGTCCTAAACTACTGATGCTGGATGAACCATCACTCGGTCTAGCACCCACCGTTCAGAAGACCTTAATTAAAGTTATAGAAGACTTAAACAAAGAAGGGGTTACAATACTTCTTGTAGAACAAAATGTTTATCATGGTTTAAAGGTTTCCCATAGAGCCTACGTAATGGAAAAAGGAAATATTGCAATGACCGGCCCAAGCCAAGAATTATTGGACAATCCTTACATTAAAAAGTCCTACCTCGGAGTATAAAATAGGCTGCTCTAAAATGTTTAGAGCATTATCATGTGATGATTCGTTAAATTCTCCTTAGAAAATGTTTAGGCAACTTTACTGCAGATGCATGTAGGTAAATATCCTTAGAGCTGAAACGAGGGCCGTATTAATCTAAGCGTACCTGTTTCTTAAGCGGGATTGAACTTTCTCAAGATCTCTTCGAATATTTTGAAGTGTTTTTCTTTACCCTCGTAGGACGGGAGGGACCATGTCATCTCCTGCAGATTTCTTGTGATAACAGCTATCCAATCGTAGGGGATAGATATAATAAAGTAACCTTCAGGGGGTTCCTTCACAACTTTTGAGCCGAAGGTCATGCCGCTAACTACATAGTTGACTTTTCCGCTTATAAATGGATAGGCGAAGAGCCAAGCGCATCCTAGCACAAACGAATGTTTTGATACCCAAGGTTCCCCTGTGGAATAACTCATGGCCCTCAAAATTACCTCAGCTTGACTAACATTGGCGGTTACAATTAATAAGTCTGGATTGAATGTCAACTTATCAGTGGGAGAGAATATTACGTAATTAACTGTTCCAGGCCTTAACAGGGGAACGTAGAAATATAGTCTTGCATTGGCCCGCGGTTCTTGAAAAATTTTTAACTCAGGCCCTATTAGACCGCTTTCAGCGAAGGGTGGAAAGCTCTCCATTCCAAGAACCTTTTTACCATAGCAGTCCTCATTTTCCTTGTCTATGTAAAATGGCTGGTCCAATTTTTGAGCTGCGCCAACGAACTCGCATAGACGGGACTTAATGTCTAATCTTTTAAAGCCTTCAGGTTTCAGGTAGGAAAATTTTACACAAACAGGTTTCCTTTCTAAATTAAGCCTATCCAATATTTCTAAATTAAGCTCCCTAAACGTTGGCTTATTTTCCAATAAACTTCCTCCTTATTCCTTAAAGCAGGGCTTTCAGAGGACTTCTTATTTAAGCTTTGTCCTATTTGATTCTCTCAGTATTTATGTGGGTTTCAATAAACGTCATAACCTGTTTCTACGTAACCCGCTCTTGAATAACTTCCGGGGCATGTAAGTATGAATGCGAATGGTCTTTTCACACGTTGCGTAAAAATCGGCGTGTGAGGGATCCATGATCTAGGTATTGTTATGACTGTTGGTCTGTCAATAACATAAACCTCCCTTTCAGATCCAAACCACAATTCAATTGATGCACCCAGATCATATATGTTATTTGGGTCAAGTCCTATTGCCATCAATAATTCCGGCTCCGGATGAACATGCGCCAACCTCGTAGACATCCATACGCCTGTGGTCTTTAAAAATTCCCATGAAAAGCTTATGTTAACGCCTTCAAGGTCTTCTGGATGCATTTGCACTATTTGATATGCTTCCCCAGGGCCTATGGCTCTTAAATCCATGACGCCCCTATCATCAATTTCTATTAAGCCTTCTCGAAGATATCCTTCATAGGCCGTTTTAGACGTTGTTAATCTCTTAACGAACCGAGCATATTTTGTGCCGCCCAAGGGCTTTTTGTCACACTTTTTAAGTTCACCTTTATACTCAGATGATTCGCCGAGGGCTATGTGAACTATAGGCGAATGCATTTTGTTTATTTTTATTGGACCGTGAGGAACACCTTTAGGGACAATTATAACGGATGGTTTAGTAACAGAGTATTCTTCCCTTTCCTCCCCTAATACCACAGATAACTCAGCTCCCAGATCCATTATGTCTTCTGGGTTTGTCCCAGCCAAAATTAATAATTCATTGTACGGATGTATAATTGAGCTATTTTCGTCGGTTGGATGAAGCGTCCTCGGCTCTTTTACATATCCTATGTAGAAATGTCCGGGATAACCCTCCAGATCCCTAGACTCCATCCAGAAGAATTGTTCACCAGAAGGCAACAGATTAGACGGAACTTGACGTTCAACAAGCGGTTTTATAAAGCTTCTATATTTATAGCCCACATGTAAACCTCCTTTACTTTATACTAGCTTTTTAAGAACATTATTTAAGACTTGCTTTGCTTCATACCTATAGCTTGGAAAAATGAATCTTTTAATCGGTTTTCACTATTAAATGAATGATGGGATAATTTCTTCTGCGAACTTTTCAGTTAACTCCATGTATTTTTGAGGGGGTGGCGGTGGTGTGAACTCGACAATAAAGTATTGGCACCCTAACTTGCTGTAGTCTTCTATCACTTCAGAGGCTTCTTTCATGTCTTTTATGTCAAGGCCAATCATTAGGAGGAATGCAAAAGTAAATTTTTGTTTCTCTCTTCCATAATTTTTTAAGTAGTTACGGATAGCTTTCACTCGGGCTTCATAGTCTTCGGCGGATTTTATCCTGTGGGGGGATGGAGCTCTATGGGCTATCCAACCATCGCAGTATTTGGCTGTAAGTTTTAGCATTTGTGGACCCATGCCTCCTGACCATATGGGGGGATAGGGCTTCTGCAGGGGTTTAGGCAGGAGAACCGCGTCTTTTAACGCGTAAAATTTACCTGTGAATGTAACTTTCTCCTCTGTCCAAAGTTTAAGGATAACGCGAAGCCCTTCTTCAAACTTTTGAACTTTTACGCGATCCTCATCCCATGAGAGGGTTGGCGAATAGTTTATGAACTCGCCTATGTGGAAGCCTGCTCCGAAGCCTGCTATAACCCTCCCCTCTGAAAGCAAATCCACGTTTGCAATTATTTTAGCCAGTTGACTTGGAATCCATCTTGGTATGGGGCTCACAAGGCTTCCAACTTTAATACTGTTTGTTTTGGCAGAAACGTATGCTAATGTGGTCCATGCGTCAACCAGCTTGTTGGATGGAAATGGAGGGACAGGAAGATCATAGTGGTCAGGTATCAAAACTGCATCGTAGCCAAGTTCCTCAACCCTTACACACCACTCTCCAAATTTCTTCAGGTCCTCCCAAGGGTGTGGGGTTGGATTTATTCCAAAACTTAACTTACTACCCATCAAACAAACCTCTACGCTTTCATTCTTCGAAAGTCTTTTTATATTTTAATTTTGAAAATTTCAGCTGTGTTCCTACTTAATATTTGTTCGAGCTCTTCGTCGGTGAACACATCGGAGAGTAAAAGCTCTAAAAGTCCGAATGAAACGCTTGAAATTCCGCCTATGTCTCCTCCGTAAACTATATGCTCGGCTCCGAGAGCCTTGGCAGTTAGCCATGTCTCATCTTCAGGAACCCATAGGGCTGTGTCAATATAGAGGTTCTTAAGCCTCCTGCAAAATGGGATGTGCTGTCCTAGCTGGCCTATTCCAACACATGGATGAGCGCTTATGAATTTTAAATTTGGAAAACGCTCAGCCAACTCTCCTAACCTCCAAGGCTCCCCTGGAATACCGCTTGAAGTGTGGGCTAAAACCACAGCGCCAGGATATTTAGAAAGCTCCTTAAGTATATTAACGATCAAAGCATTGTTTAGGTATGTTCCTTGAAAAGTCATATAGAAAAGCAATCCTTTAAGTCCAAGATCGCCCATTATCCTATGAACCTCTTCTGCAGCCTTATCAACCTCGTAGGGGTTTACAATCCCTAAACCGCAGGGAAACTTATCTGGATGCTTCTCTAAAGCCTCGGCTATTCTATCATTTTGTTTCATGGTATCTTTAATGCCGTTGGGAGCGGGATAACCAACCAGAGGCGAGATAACAGCCATATCTGTTCCATTCAGCTCCATCCTTTCAATTAAATCCTCAGAGGTAACTCTAACATGTTCTGGAAGGAAAACTCCAACTCCAACCGTTTCACCTATATGGGCATGCGCATCAATAATGAAAAAATTCCTCTCAAGCTTTTGGAGAATTTTCTTACTTATTACTCCCATAATGCCACCTCAAGATTGATTTAGGATGCAATCTTAAACATATTTAAGGTTTATCCAAAATTTATTTCAACATCTTCCCTTCTTGGATCGCCATTATGCCTTTATGGGCGGGCCGGCAAATCACTTGATGGCTACTGGTTTATGCTTTAGAGGAGAAATTATTGAATAAAGAGCTTACTCTAACTTTAGTTTTTTATAGACTTTCTAGCTGTTTAGCCAGTTTTTGAATGGGAAGTTTTCCTAACAGCTTGACTTAGGCCTATAACTCCTTTGGGCAAAATTACCACAGCAACTATTAGTAAGATGCCTGAAATCAGCGGGTGAATTGTAACGGCGTATAGGCTTATTAACTGCAGCATAGAGCCAATTAATATTGAACCGATTAATGGACCTATCATCGTTCCAATTCCGCCTATAATGCCCATTAAAGGCGGGTATAGCCCCCAACTAACACCGAAGGCGCTGCTGGGCTGTACATGAAATATGTAGTAAGCCCATAAACTTCCACAAAGGGCTGGAGGGATGGCGCTTAATGAGAATGCTAATATCTTGTAACCTAGTGTAGGTATTCCTATGCTTTCAGCTGCAATCTCGTCATCTCTCACCGCTATCAGATTTAATCCTATCTTAACTCTGAATAGGGCTATTGCCATAACCACCGAAAATACCATTATTATTAGGGCTACGTAATAGTACTGCATAAAGCCCGCGTAGTAGCGTGAAGGAAGCTGTATACCTACAGCTCCTCCTGTAAGATCGCCTCCATTCACAGACAATAACCTGAATACCTCGCTTAAAGCCAGAGTGCCCAGTGAAAAGTAGAATCCCCGAAGTCTTCCAAGCAACGGGTAGCCCACAGCTGCAGCTACTAGTGCGCATACAATGGCGCTGAGTAAAAAAGCTCTAATATCAAAATATCCCACTAAACCTGCACGCCAAGCTATAGCCGCGGTATACGCACCTAAGCCGAAGAAGGCATTATGGCCTAATGAAAATTGTCCGGTGAAACCTGAAACTAAATTCCAACTCACTGTGAGAGCCACGTAAATTAGAAGGTTATAGACGAAGTATGCAGAATAAGCCATTTCAACATCTACGAATAAGGGAAAAATCACTAGCAAAACTAATATTGCAAAACTTATTAAAGCTTTCCCGCTGAATGTTTTTCTGCTTAAAGTTTTCAGGATTTTCATCAAAGCTACCACCGACCCTTTCCAAATATTCCTGAAGGCCTAACAAGCAGGATTATTATGAATGCAAAGTATGAGGCTACGTCAGCCCATGTAGCTCCAAACTGGTAGGCTATCACGTTTTCAACTATGCCAAGTATAAAACCACCCGTTATTGCTCCTATAGGGTTTCCTAAACCTCCCAGTGTTAGGGCAACCATAGCTTTGAGAGTAAGCATCAGCCCCAAATAGGGATCAAAAGAGTAGTTGATCCCATAAACAACGCCTGCTAAACATGCCAAAACTATTCCTAGTGAGAAAGCTAGGGCGTTTATTTTCATTACGCTGATGCCCATGAGGGAGGCTGTTTCAGCATCTTCGCTTGTCGCCCTTAAAGCTTTGCCGAACATCGTTCTTTTTAATAAAAGAATAAGCAGGAATGCAACGATCACGCATACAAAGATTAGCACTATCCGAGAGAGAGATATGCTCACCACTCCCAGAGGAACTATAGCTGACGTCGAGGGTGAAGGAATGGCTTTGGGATTAGCTGTCCATATAATAACCATAACCATTTGAAGAGCTATTAACAGACCGTAAGAGGAAATAGTTGAAGAGCTAGCATCCTTTGTTCTTCGAAAAATTCCGGAGTACAAGCCTAAACCAAAACCAAAGAATACTAGAATGGCGATAAACATTAGAAGGTAAGGGTCGAAACCTGTTAAAAAAAACAGTGAATAAACAATGTAAGCGCTTAGAAGACACATGGCTCCATGAGCCAAATTAACAATTTTCATCGTGCCGAAGATTAAGTTAAGCCCCAAAGCTATTACGCCGTAAATACACCCACGCGCGAAGCCATATAGTAGAATCAGAAGTATTAAACTTATATCAGACAAGCCTAACGCCTCACTCAATTCCGAGGTATGACGCTCTAACGGAAGGATTGTTTAGAAGTTCGTTGCTCGCGCCGTGCATAGTTACCTTTCCTTTTTCCATGACATATGCGCGATGAGAAATCTTTAAGCTATAGAAAATATTTTGCTCAACAAGAAGCATTGTGACCCCTTCATTGTTTAAATCTTCTATTGCTTTGATCAATGCTTTAACTACAAATGGAGCTAGACCTAAGGAAGGCTCGTCTAACATCAACAGTTTAGGCCTGGACATTAAAGCCCTTCCAATGGCGAGCATTTGCTGCTCTCCACCGCTTAAGGACCCGGCAATCTGGTTAGCTCTCTCTTTTAACCTTGGAAAAAGCTGGTAAACCCATTCAATAGTATCTTGAAGTTTCTCTCTAGCCCTCTTATTGTAAGCGCCAAGTTCCAAATTTTCAGTCACAGTGAGTGTTGAAAATATTCTTCTGCCTTCAGGGACGTAGGCTATTCCAAGCTCCACTCTTTTATTTGGCGGTTCATGATGTATCTTTGAACCGTTAAACTCTATTTC
>JAVZIQ010000027.1:0-23753 GCA_038871175.1 Bathyarchaeia archaeon
GTTTTCGTTGTAATGGTTACTTTCTTTTTCTGAAGATTTTGTTTCCGTTATAGTCGCATACATATTCAAAGCCTGCCTCTACGAGTTGGCATATTTCTTGTTCTGAATGCGCTACTTTTGCAGTGTATTCGTCTTCTTTGAAGTTAACTAAATGCGTGTATACAAGAGTGTTTTGTATGCTTCTTTGGTTTTGGAGTTTTCTATTGTTGCCTTCCAATGGTGAAACGTGTGAAACGTTATTTGTAAGAGTCTTGGATTCTCCAGTTTTCTTGCAAGCCTAACCCTTTGTCTTCCGAAGCTTTTGCGCATTGCTCAACTGATACTCCGAAAACTTTTGTGGATGTTTTTGGCAATGCCTGTAGCATTGCTATGAGTTTATTGGAGATTTTATGCATTCATGGGCTGCTGCCCTTTTCCAGGATATTCTTGTAGCGTTTCTTTCCAAGTTTAGGTCTGTCCATTGTAGTCGGCATGCTTCTCCACACCTTATGCCTGTTTTTGAGAATTGTAGGAAGGCCATTAGCCTTTTTGTGTGTGGGCATCCCGCTATAAGCTGTTCCATTTCTGTTTCTGTTGGGATGAAAGGCAACTTTCAAAACTCTGCGATATTTAGGTGGGTTCCATTTGCCGCCAAAGGTTTAGCAGAAGCTGTTGTAGGCTTCAACGGCTAATTCTTTCCTCCCTTCGCTGCATGTCTGTTTAGCAATTGCCTCTTTTACTGATTCTGGGTCAAATAGGTTGGATCCAAGCCTCAAGAGCCTTTTTAAGAGTTTTACTCGACCCTTAATTGTTGACTCTGCGTAGCCTTGCTTTTTTAGTTTCCAAGCGAACTCTAGGATTTTAGCATTCACGTCATTGTTTTGGGCGGGTTTTCCCAAATCGAAGAGGCATTTAGGATAGAGATTGAAAACCTTCACGTACAAAAGATTATTCCAGATCTTACGGCTTTAAGGCATATTATAAACCTTTCCTCAGCAAAATAGTTTTACGAAAACCTCATTCCACCAGGAAAAAAAGAGAAAAGCCCAAAAAGCTTACCACATAATAACTTGCGCCACTAACGGTAGTTGACTCAATGTTAATCAAGGCTTTATCCTTATATATTACTAACGTTAAACAATGTTAATTATGCCGCGGTTTTCAGTACTTGTTGCTGCCCAGCAATTCATGACAAAAGAATTAATTTCTTACGAGGATGAATTGTTTAACCTGCTTTTCCTCGATATCGAAAATTTCTCCGTTAATCATGCTACAAAGATAGTTGATCACGAACGCAGATTTTCTATTTATGGCACAAGAGGCGTTGGAAAAACAACTGCAATGCAAGGAATACTTTTGCAAACACTTTTGCAATCCCGAGATTTGAAGGTTCTACCTATTACAGTGACGGTTAAAGGCGCTAAAGCAGCTTCTAACATAAAAGAGTTAGAAGATGCATTTTATAGATCTGTAATATCAGGAGTCTGGAACGTATCACAGCTTAAAGAAAGAGAAAATAGAATAAAAGAGAATGCACAAAAATACGCTCCCTGGATAGCTCGCAAAATCCTAGAGGCGTCATCGATAATTTTTCCACCGCTAATATTAGCTTCCGATGCATGCGAGAAATGTCTCAAATGGGTTATCAACAAATTAAATAAACCTAACGTTGAAGCTATTATAACCTCGAAGGATTTAGATGTTAGACATGTATCCGAAATGCTCATTTCAAAACTCATAAAGGATGAAAGTATCCCAATATTCGCAATAGATGAACTAGATAAAATGAGCTCTGATACGTTACTTTCCGATTTTTTTGACGGAAACCAATCATGGTTTCAAGGAAAAAGAGGAATCATAACCCTGACATACACCTTCGGAGAATCAATGAAAGAAGCCACAACATCCTCAGTTAGAAGATTATCCACAGTAGAAACTTACCCGGGCGTTATCAAATATGAGGACGCGAAGAAAATAATACACTCCAGAGCTTTCATAGGAATATCACAAATTCAAAAACAAGAAAAAACAGCGACTGAAACAGTCCAAAAGATTCTCCCTCCAGAAACAATAAAGGCATTGTTAAATGTTTCTGCTCCAAACACATATTTAATGTTGGAAAGGGCGTATGAAGCAATTCAAACGGCTATTGAGTTAAAAGCGGAAATAGTTAGACCAGAACATGTTTTCAAAGAGGAAAGAGAAATTGAAGTCCCAACAAAACTCGAATATGAAATACTAAAAGAACTAAGTAAGGGAAGACTCACACCGAAGGACATTGCAGAACGAATTGATAGGCCTTTACCATCTATAGTTCGCTCTCTCAAAGAGATGATGAACAAGAATTGGGTGGTAAGGGTAGGCGCGGGCAAAAGAGCTTATTATTCATTAACCAATCGAGGGGAAACAGCCACAAGAAGACGCGCACAATAATTAACATAAAAAATGTTAACAATATATAAATAACTACCAAAAGTTAACAAAAGGAACTTGCTCAGCGACTTATATAAATGCTCAACATAATTGAGCAAGTAAAAAAGAAAAAGAGGGGAGCTGCGGGATTTTTCGCCACGTCTTAGAAGCGTTCAAATCCTCCTACGCTCGTTTCAGAATGAAACTCTGACAAGTTTTTGTAATGCTCATTTTTTTAATGAAGATTTTTGGTGCATACAAAGTTGCGATAGAACTATCTTTAAACAGGTGCGGTATTGTTGAGATAGCTTGAATAGTCCTTGTCGATCCTTTCTGAACTAGTATGTATTGAGGAAATTTTAGGAGGAATCTTGTAATGGTTTGCTTCCTTTTCTTCATTTCTTTAGCGTTTCAGAAGAGCCACCTCACACCTTTGCCTAAGCCTGTATGCTGTCTTGTGCGTGGCCTTGTTATTTGCCCCATTTTTTGAAGTTTGGTTAAGAACCTTTGAGGAAGAAAATTAAGAAGCTACACCGCTCTTCATTTCTTTAATAAGTTTTAGTTGTTGTTAAATGCAAAAGGGAGGTAAGCTTGTTTGAAAATGGTTAACTAAGTGGTAATGTAAATATATGCTAGAGGATTTTGATTTTAGAGGATTGGAAGGCTTTGTCTGGTGTGTTCTTTGTTTGGAATTAGGGTTGTTTCCTTTGATTTGGAGGGGACTCTTGTGGATATGGCGTTTAGTGAGATGGTTTGGAATGAGGGTTTGCCAAGGCTTTACGCTCAAAAGGTAGGTTTGGATTTTTCTGAGGCTAAGAGGGTTGTTTTAGAGGAGTATATGCGTGTAGGCGAGGACAATGTTGAGTGGTATGATATTGAATACTGGTTTAGGCGCTTCGGATTGTCTAATCCGGAGCGTTTGCTTGAGGCTTACAAAGGCTTTATACGCCTCTTTCCAGAAACCGTGGAAGTTTTAAAAACTGTAAGTAGAAATTTCCAGCTAATCCTCACAACAAACTCTAACATACTGTTCATAAAGGTTCTAGCAAACGATATAGCCCACTTTTTTAACCGAATTTTCTCGGCAACATCTGATTTCGGCCTTCTCAAGAGGAACCCTGAAACCTACAGGCGGATATGTAAGGTGATGGGCGTAAAACCATGCGAAATGGCGCATGTGGGCGACCGTTTACTAGACGACTTCAAGTCTCCGAGAAGCTTGGGAATAAGGTCTTACTTCTTAAACAGAACTGGAGGAGACAGTCAAGCCCCAGCCAAGTTTACAGTTAGAAACCTCAAGGATTTCGCGAATTTGCTTTTGGCTTCTCGCAGCTTATGAGTTTCTTTCCCAAAACTCAATGATGGATGCTTAAATGCTCTAAGAATTTTAGGTTCTTCTTCCTGGGATGTTGAAGCGTTGAAGTCTTTCCCTCATCATTTTAATTGTTCTTTCGGTTAAATCTGCCCATTGGTCGAAGTTTTCTATTTTAGTTATCGCTGACTCTGCTCCCATTATTATTCCTGAAGGGTCTATTTCTCTAATGAGCTTGACTTCTTCAATTGTTGGAGGCTCTGTAACCTTTAAATTTTGGGAGACTTTAAGGTTCCATTGAACCTGTTTCTTCACATCTTCCAAGCTTACGCCGGGGTGTAGGGAGTCTAGATACATTTCCTTTGTATCCTCTTCGAATCTGAAGATGCATTTGTCAGTTATGACTGCAGATGGTCCTCCTCCGTACAATCCAGCCTTTTTCCTGGAATCCCAGCCTTCCAAATGTCCAGGAGTTGTCAGGTAGTCAACTTTGGCTGGGAAGCGCCTCCTCTCTAAACGCATTATGATTATTGTTCTTTTAGCTGATGACCCAATGTCGTTTCCCCCGCCTGAGCCTGGAAGCCTGAGTTTAGGCCTCTGATAGTTGCCTTCACCCAATAGAACGGTTGTGTTTAGGTTGCCGTATCTGTCTATTTGAGCGCCTCCCAAAATGCCTACATCAATATAGCCTCTCTGCATGTCTGAGAAAGTCCTCCACAGGGATGTGACGTAAAAGGCTCCGTCTGCACATGCACTGTCACCCACGTTGTAGCTTACTCTCTGCTGGATTGTGCCGAAGCATCCTGACTCATAGACAAGTGTTATGTTAGGGGCATGTGCAGCTTTTGCAAGTAATCCAGCCATCAGCGGAAGGCCTATGCCCACAAAAACCATTTCCCCGTCGCCTATTTCTTTAGCTGCAGCCGCAGCCATCAATTCTGAAGGTTTATAGTCTTTGGCGTACAATTTCTTTACCTCAACTTAGGTATTCTATTACACATGCGTTCAATCTTTCTGCACCTCTTCAGCCGGTTCCATCCGACTTTCTTCAAAAATTCATTGTGGCTTTCACAGCTGTAAACCCATTCATCAAGCCATTTGATGAAACCCTCCAAAGTTCGGCTATGCCTTACATATTCTAACTGGAACATTATGTCAAAAGTGTAATAGCCAGTAAGAGACCACCAATATGAACCATATGGCACCTTAACCACGGCGTCAACACAGTAGGATGGGATAACAGTTAAGTTTGGACATTTTCTAACCTCATCGGGGGATATTATCTCCTCACATGTTATTATCGTATGCTTAGCCGCCCTAGCCTTATTGTCATCATTGCCTATAAACCCAAATATCTGGGAGTTTCCAGCTGGATCCGCCCTTTGCACGTGTATTATAGCCACGTCTGGGTTGGCAGCCTGAATCAAAGCTATGGGTTCACCATGATAAGGATCTTCAATCACCCTAACTCTAGGGTTATACTTCGGTATGTCGCTTCCAATTAACGATTTAAGGGGCATGAATGGAACGTTCATGGCGCCTGCAAGAAATCGAAGGCCCATTGCATAATTGCTTGCTTCCTCCACCTCTATAAAATGGGGAATTCCCTGCTCCACAGCCCTTCGAAAGTTGGAGGCTAACCCTGGAACACCATAAGCCAAGTAGGCTCCTTCCCATCTTTTAACACATCCAGCGCCAATTAACATGTCTACATCATCGTTGTTGCTGTCACAAATCAAAGTAAGGTTCCTCTTTTTCTGGCGTATTATCTCATGGACTGCTGCCATGGCAATTCTCCCGCAGAAACCTCCGAAAGCAACAGAGCATCCATCCCCTACAAAATTGCCTATAGCCTCTCTCAAACTCATAATTTTATCATCAGCCCTTCTACCCATCCCAAACCCCTCCAATCAGCGCTTCAAAAGCCTTTTATGTAATCAACATTGCAAAAGCCCGCCTAATTTGAAGGTTTAAATCTTTTCCCTTTTTTAAGGGCTTCCACACAACTTTCTGAAAAGTACTTCCTCAAGTCTTCAACAGAGGCTAAGGGAAGGGGCAGATCCTTCATAGTAAGCAAGCCTGGCCTAGCCTCAATAACCTTCGGTATTAAGTTGACAACTATCGCCACTGTGGCAGTGTCTCCGTGGACGCATGGCTGAATCTTCTGCCTGATTTCAGGAACTCCATGAATTGTTATGGCGTCAAACTCCTCTTCAGCGCCTATGTAAGCTTGAAAATTAAGAATTATAACCTCGTCTTTATTGATTATGCCTTTTGCCCTCTGCCTTAAACCTGCAACCATGCCAGCCTCAACTTTTACATGTTCGCTTTCAACGGGTTTTTGGGCTATAACCGGTTCAACTGGTTCAGCTATTATCCTGTCAAGCTTCCATGCGAGGGCATCTGCAATTAAAGCTATTGACTGTTCAAGTCCAACGTGTCCAGTAATCTCTCCATTTTCAATTTTCTTTCGAAACTCTTCAAGGGTTAAGCCTGCCCCAATCTTTTTCTGAAAAGGCAGCCGCCTATAAGCTGCATTCAACACTCTAAAAGCTTCAATTCTCTCAATTTTTTGGCAAACAGCCGTAAGCGTCAATACAAGAGTGTCCATAAGAAAACCAGGGTTTACACCAGTACCCAAAACAGTTACGCCGTTTTCTTTTGCGAGGGCATCAATCTCCCTTGCCATTACAGGATCAGTATAGTATGGATTTGCCAACTCTTCACATGTAGATATCACATTAACGCCATGCCCTATGAGAGTGACAAGCTGTCTGTGCACATCCTTCAGGAAAGAAGAGGTTGCATGAATAGCAATGTCCGGCTTAACACTTGAAAATACATCGTCAAGGCTTTCTGAAACCTTAACTCCAACCTTCCTCTCTAAGCCTAAAACTTCTCCCAAATCCTTACCAACCTTCCCCGCAGCAACATCAACAGCGCCCACCATTTCCACCCCTTCTTTCTCAAGCAAAAACTTCCCAACTAAACTTCCAAGGGCTCCAACTCCGAAGAGAACAACCCTAACTTTCCTCATCTCATCAATCCCTTTCCATAAACCTTTAGAGCCCTTATTTCTATAAATTTCTTGCAGATTAACTTCAGCACAGGCCATAAGGGTCGCCAGTTTCCTGTTTTGCCTTTGATATTTTTCTTCCACATAGATCTGTAGTATGGCGAGAAAAGTTTATTTCTGTAAAATTACGTTTAAAGCCGCCATTTTGAATTCAACTTTTCTTACCGTAATGAAAGTTTAGTCTATTTCCTCCATACAGCTTGAAAACTCGGTATGTAAACGAATACAAAAAGTGTCTCTTAATATGATGCTCCGCTTGAGTTTTCGATTCAGCCACTATGAAAAAAGCTTACAAACCGAAATAGTTACGGGTTAGACTTTACGGCGGGATATAAGCAACCTCCACTCTTATCCAATCCAAGTATATACATGAGGTTTGGCCCCCTACCTTGTTATACACTACTTTTGTCCAAATCATATTGTTGGTTATATTCTCCACACTCCAATCTGTCCAGCTGGTGACGTTTACCCAGAACGTAACTTCAGTTTGGGGCAGTTGTCCACTTGACCATGAATTCTTAACCCAACTATTTCCGCCATCTTTAGACACATACAATAATATTTCTTCATCCTCGTCTGTCAACACGTCCAACCCCACTCTAACACTGAATATTTGGGAGCCGTTAGGAATAGCAAAGCCATATCCACCGTACAGCTGTGTGGCTTTATCCTTATCTGCGCTGGCTCTATTAGAATCATCCGCATATGCGTATGTCGGATAGCTCCACTGTGTAGTTCCTTTAGTTCCATTAGTGGTTGTGGGTGATTTTGTTTCAGTAATTTTCTGGAACTTTCTGTGCATGCTGCTTGCTACTTTTATGCCTCGCGGATCGCAGACTGTTATCGTCATCTGCATATCTTGGGATGGCTGGGGGACTTCACATTCTATTTTGTAAATAACTCCATATTTTTCATCGTATAATTGACTAACACTGAACCTCGTGTAGTTTAAATCGCTTATAATGAAGTTTTCCTTTCTCAAGCTTGTTATTGGATTGTTATTTTCATCTGTGACGGTTACGTTAATTGTGTAAATATAGCGTGTCGGCTCTGAGGACTTAACTGCCATACGTGTAAGTTTGCTTGCGTTCATTAGTTTAAGTGAGGTTTTTGCTGTAAATTTGTATGCTTGTAATCCTATTGAAGCAATGTCCAGAGTGAATGTGGCGTTTGCAGCTGTAAACGAATTTGGTTTCCACCAGCTGTGGTTTAGTCCCAAATTATAGTATATTGGTGTTCCATAAACATTGTAATAACCACTCGCCAGTGAATAGTTTAGGGTTACTCCCCTGCCAAGATATATTTTTGAAACGTCAACACTCCATTTTTCTAAATTGCTCTTTAGGATGTCTTGATTTAACGTGAAGCTGTAATTGGCTAAGCTGAGCTCTACTAAGCGTTTAGAGTTTAACTCAATGTTGCCAATCAATGCAAGATATTCTTCCCATGGCTCATGTCGGTAATAAGTTACAGCTCTATGCATCAAAGCGCCAATTGAAATGATCATTATGGCTATCATCAAAACGGCAATTATTACAAACTGCCCATTTCTTCCTTTCAACAATTTTTTCATGGCTATCCCCTTGTGAGTTGCAGAATCAAGATCCTAGGATCGTAAATTGTTACGTTCTGTGCAGAGCCCGTTAATCCATATGTTATAGAGGCCACGTTTTTAGATTCCGCGAAAATCAAAGGATTACCTGAGGAAATTGGGATGTTATTAACTTTTGCACCATTCAAATAGTAAATTGTCAAGTTGAAGTATACATCTATAGGCAACAGAACTTGAAGTGCTCTTTGAAGACCATGCCAATCTTTTTCGTACACAAGTCTTGTGAGAAGACCTTGCTTATCTAAATCGTAAAGAACGTTGTATCCCATTTTTTCAAGCTCTGTTGCCTCGTATTTTGGGCTTTGAGGGACTATTGCAAGTATGTTTGCAAAGGATAAAGCAAATACAATAATAAAGGATGCAAGTATGACTTCGACAACGCGCATTTGCCCTTCATATGACCTTTTTTTTATGGAGATTCTCTCCAAAGCCACAACTCCGCGGTATAGGTCATTCCTGAAATAATAACACTTCTTTGAAGTCTTACAACCCCTTGTCCACGTGGATGGTCGCCATATTCAAAAACTGAGTAGCCCATAATATTTTGAAACGGACCAGCTATCACAATTTCCGTTCTGCCATTTTTAGGATCCTCAGGATCCTTAGTAGGATCAACTGCCCAGAAATTAAGAACAAAACATACAGGATCATCGTAAGACAGCCCATTATAGTTTCGGCTCCACATCTGAAAATTACCAGTGTTCAATTGATAATTTTTATCATTTTTTCTACTGGAATTAAACAAGTACTTAAGCTCCCCAAAATTACCAGTAATATATGTGGTGTTCATTATCCATACATTATCGTTAGGAGTATACTTTGTTCGCGTAAGAATTAATTCGTCGCCTATTAAGTTAATATCTACAATATTTACTGAACCAGATTTATAAGTTACGACGACTGTTGCCACGTCTGAAACTGTTACTCTGAAAACCGTAACAAGGCTTTCAACGTCAGCTGTTTCAAGAGAGATTGAAGCGTCAGAATTTCCCAATGCGTCGGTAAATCGTGTTATATAGATTGGCGAAAAGAATTTATCGTTTGTTGTGTAAAATACGAAAGCCGTAACGGTGGCATTAGGAATAGGTCTGCCATCTAAGTGTGTAACTTTAATTGCATAACTTAAAGTAGAGCCCGTTAATTTTAGTGGTGAATGCATAGCATCAATTTTAGTTCCATCCAAATTTGTCACATTAAAGGGTGGAGAGATTTTAAAGTGGAAGCCGTAATCTTGTAATCCTAAAATTTCTTTAACTCTGGCGTAAGAAAGATGACCGAGCGGGTTATCCTTTACTAGTCTTTGAACTTTATTTGGATCTAAAACATAAAATGTTGAATCTCGAGAGCTTGCCAACCCGAATTTGACAACGTTATCCTCCGACCATTCCTCGATGCTGCCCCATTCTGTTGTTAATTTAGTTCCATTGATGCCTAATCCAGTGTCCAAAAGCATAGTATTGAAAACATTTAAAGCCGTGTTTCTTAATTGTTGATAGTCTACAGTTTTAATATTTGCAATACTGATTTGTGGCAGTACAACTACAGCGGCGGTGAACATTGCACAGATGATTGTGATTGCTATTATATGGTCGTAGACAGCGTTCACCTTTTAATTCCTCCCAATATATCTTATCTATAGCTTCTATTAAGTCTTACTAATAACGATAATCTACCCAAACAAAAACCCCATCATAAGTTCTATTACAACCAGCAATCACCAAGCCCCTCCCACTTTCAACGAAATTCTTTGAACTCATCTTTAAGCCAGGAGCAACCCATGCTTCTGCAAGGACTGAAGGCCTATCTTTAAGGTAGGCAACCACATTGGAGGCGGTACCTCCCTCACCTTCAATTTTAACAATGAATTGCACATTTTCAACGGATGAAGGCATATAAATCAGCTCCTTAGTCAACTGTACATTAAAATAGTCTGTGGAGTTAACTAAAAAATACAAATTGGCAAGAGTATTAGAAACATAATCTGCAATCTCCTTCAGTTCCCTTCTAATCATATCTGTTTTAATGTTATCAACAACCATAGCATAGAAAAAGGGCATAACAAAGATTAGTATAATTAAAGCCGTGGTGCAAATAAGATGGCTAATGGTTGGCGCAGGCAACTTTCAACCTCCTTAAACGCCCACCTCTATTTCAGCAACAATAAAATTAAATACAACTTCTTTTTTTCCTTCAGGATCCATTACATGATCCAAACTTATGCTGGTTGAGCCAGTTAACTCGCCTAAATTAACCATAACATTACATGTGCTTCCAGTAAAATTATGTGAACTGAAGGATCTAGTTGTTATACCTTTGTTCGTAGCTACTAAATCAAATTCGTCTATGCATCTTAACGTATTCTTTGCAGTGATTTTAATTATCATTATGTCTACATAATTAACATATGAATCGTTAACTTTGACAAGGGAGGTTCCTGCAACTCGAACTCTGTAATAGAGGGTAAGGGAAACCATGCTAAACTTTTGTTCAATTAGGGCTGCTCCATAACTTTCTATTGTTTTATTAATAGCTGTCTTTTCATCCCCGAAAAGGTAAGATTTGTAAGGATAACCGAAGGTAACATAATTTGTTGATATGTTATACCTTATGTAACCAGTGAAGGTGGAATATTGGGCTTCAGGATATTCTTGTATTTGAACTGTTAGGGGCAATCCCTTTTCAGGGTTGTCTGGCACTATCTCTAGCACTCCATATTTAACTGTGAATCTTGCTGAACGTTTGCCTTCCCTGTCCCATGCCACATCCCTTACTGCGTCGTCAAAGGTTGCGAAAGACTTTTTCACAGTTTCAAACTCTGATGCTCCTCTCTGGCGTTCAAGCACTTGGTAGGCGTAGCTGCTGGCGACTAAGACGAGCACTATGGTGGTGGCTGTTATTATAACCATTGAAATTGCAGGGCTTGCAGCCTTCCTTTTCCTCATGTTTTCCTCCTTCTAGAATTTTATGAAAATCGGAACGAGTTTTGCTGCTAAAGCTGCAACTACCACAAGTATGGCTGCATGTTTGAAGCCTGCTGCTATGGATTCTTCACTTATTTTGCCTGCAACTATTCCTATAAGGTAGCTGTGGAAAATGCATGAAGTGACGAATACTGTTACCATTGGGGTTATGTCTTTAGGCTGGGTGTTTTCCACAAGGCTTAAGGTTCCTGAAGTGAAGCTTATCATTAATGTTGTTGTTGCTACAAGCATTATTGCTGCGAAGTAGGGCATCATTATATATGGGCGTACAGCCATTTTCTTTTCCTTTTCAACTTCCTGGGTTAGGTTGTTGAACCTTGCAAGAGACTCTATCATGGCTATTGTCCCCCCTCCAACGTCTATAGTTTCAACCAGAAGGAACATGACGAGCTGAGCCATCCAGCTCTTTGTTCTTCTAACAAAATCCATGACAACCTTTCTAACTGGAAGCCCCCAAGAGATTTCTGAGCTTATTTTACGCAGCTCATTGCTGAACTCTCCGTAATCCCTGTTTGAAAGGCTTTCAATGCATTTTTCAGGAGAGAGCCCTGTCTTCCTAACCTCTGTTAAGTCCCTTAGGAAGCTGCTTATTCCCTGTTCCATGCTCGCCTTCTTACCGCTTACTTTTCTATGGACTAGGGCTGCTGGGGCTGTGGCGACGAATAGAGCTATGGATATAGCTACAGGCAAATCTATTACTGTTTGAAGGGAGCTTAGGAACGGAACTTCAAAGTATCCGAAAAAGTTTGTAAGCAGCAAAGCCAAAAGCATGGCGAATATACAGCTAACTCCATAAGTCTTATAAGGGCGCATTTCAACCACCGGGGTTTTCGGCTGCATGCTGTGGGCTAGGTAAATGAAGACCAAGGAGAGGAACGGCGTAAAAACGTAGGTGTAGAGAATTATGCCTGAATACATAGAGATTCCAATACTGTATATGGATTCCACGCTGAAGAGTATGTAGAAACAAAGAGACATCAAAACCATGACTATTATGAAAGTTTCAAGAAGCATTCCAAGCCTTTCAGCTGCAGCCTTCACACGCAGAGCCCTTATCCTAAAAATGTCCTCAGCCTTTCTCTCAAGAAAGTGGACAATGTCGCCGCCTATTATAACTGTTGAGGCGTAACCAGCGAAGAAATCTCTAAAAGTGTCTAGGGGGTTCCTCTTAGCAGCCTTTTCTATGGCTGTTAAGGGGTCTATTCCGAAAATCTCCACGTCCTTTATAATTTCTTTCGCCTCGCCCCTCATGGATGGCATAAGCTCAACTTCAGCTAGCCTCTTGAAGCTTGTGTATGGAGCTATTCCTCCAGAAGCCATGACGCTTATGTAGGCCGCTGCAAAAGGCATCTCCCTTTCCAGCCCGCTTGCCCTGTCGCCTGCCTTAGATAAAGGCATAAGAATGAAGCCCAACATAACGTAGGCTGGGAAGGGCAGAAGAATGAGCACTGGGATAAACCCGTAAAGGAGGAATATAACTATTGAGGCTATTGATATAGGCGTTGTCAAAACAGCGATAAAAAGCATTAGGGAAACGTATGTTTGCGGGTAAATCTTAACCTTAGCCCTTTCCAGCTGATCCTTAAGCTTTGCATAACGTTTAAGGATTGAAGGAGCTGTGCTTCCGAATATGCGGAAGGACCAGGCTTCAAGGGCTTCTAGTAAGGGCAATGGCTTCCACCTCTTCTCCTGCTATTACCTTTTCGTAGATTTGTTGGGGTCTTGCATAGTATTCAGTTATTATGGCGGCTACATCCCTGTAGCTTCTTATGTTACGCATTCTCATCCACTGAAGGATTTCCTTGCGCCTTTCAATTTCAGATATTAAGTCTTTCTTACTTCTGCCTAAACGTTCAGAGATTCCTGAAAGCATAATGCTTTCATCCAGCGCTGCCAAATGCTGGTCTTTTGTGGGCTGCCACTTAAAAACACACCTGTAATCTTCATAGTCTGCTATCTCATTTACGTTCATAACACGTCTGTAGGCCTTTTTCTCTTCAGTTTTTTGCAGATTAACCCTTTGAACAGAGAGGACAATGTTCATTAGTGGAATATAGGCCGGCGCAATGTCCATAGGCTTCTGGGTTAAACGCTTAATAGCTGAGTTTAAATCTTCAGCGTGCATAGTGCACATTCCACCGTGTCCAGTTGCCAGAGCCTGGAAAAGCACGTAGGCCTCTTGGCCTCTAATCTCCCCAACTATTAAAACGTCTGGACGATGCCTCATAGAAGTCTTCACAAGGTCGAAGAGGGCTACTTCGCCAACGCCGCTTCCTCCCAGACCGTAACTTTGTCTAGCTATTAGAGAAACCCAGTTTTCATGGGATAGGTTAAGCTCAGGAGTCTCCTCAATTGTGATTATTTTGCTTCCAGGCTTGATTAAACATGCTAAAGCGTTTAAGGCTGTGGTCTTACCTGCAGCTGTTCCACCTAAAACCATTATTGAAGCTCTATTTTCAAGGCAGAGCCAGAAGTATGCAGCCATCTCCTCTGAAAACGTGCCCAGGTTTATCAAGTCAACTATTGAGTAGGGATCTTCCCTAAACTTTCTAATTGTGAAGGCTGTGCCGAAGGGAGTTATCTCCCTCCTATAACATACGGCAAGCCTATGCTTGCCTGGCAAGGAGGCATCAACAATTGGGAAGGCTGAGCTTACATGTTTCCCAGCCATGTGTACAAGCTTGACAACAACGTTGTCCAGCTCCTCATCATTTTCAAACTCAAGGTTTGTCTCTAAGTTTTCATAGCTTCTATGCCAAACATAAACTGGCTTATTAACTCCATCACATGAAATGTCCTCAATGTTTGGATCCCTCATCAAAGGGTCTATTCTCCCAAACCCCACGAGGTCCCTCTCAGCATGATAGAGGATTTTATACCATGATACGTCTGGAAGCCAGCCTAAGCTTATCCTATACTTATTAACAATTTTTTTAGCTTCTTGGGCGAAAAATTTCCTAGGGTCCGCTATCTCCTCTTTAGGCGACTCTATCTCTGAGAGAAGTATTTCTAATATTTTGTCGTAGACGCCTTTCTCATGCTGGTCAAGCTGTAACTCGTCTAGGATGTACTTGTACTCTCCAGTTTTAGGATTCTGAACTATAGCTGCATGGGCGAAGGGCTCGTAAAGTGGATACCTTTCCACAACTTTGAAGCCTTTCGGCAATGGTTTCGGTGGAGGCGGTGGGATAACCACTGTTTTCTTTTTCCTAAAGCTAAATCTAAGTTTTGGCATCGGCTCTCTCCTGTACAGTTTATAGTATAAACTGTAACTATTAAATATTACGTCTTATGAAACAATACTCTTTCTCATCAATACATAACTAAACTAAACCTATCAAAACCAAGGAGAACTTTTCTAAAAAGCTTAATGATATTAGAAATTTAAGAACGGATTGTAAACTTTTTCGTCACCAATAGTTGTTTTAGGGCCATGTCCAGGGTAAACAATGTAAGAGTCTGGCAGACTTAATAGCCTTAACAGCGATTTCCTCATTTCTCCATCAGAACTATAGGGAAGATCTGTTCTTCCAATAGCCCCTGCAAATAAAGTGTCGCCTGTAAAAACTAATTCATCACCTATAAGGGATACGCTTCCAGGAGTATGGCCAGGAGTATGCATAACCTTCAACTTTAACCTGCCAAATTTCACAAAATCACCGTCAGAAAGCAAAACATCTGCCCCGGGAGAGTAAGTTTTTAAACCTAAATATTTTGCAGAAGTCTTTCCCAAAATTCCAAGCATGAAAGCATCGTTCTCATGAATCATTATAGGTGTTGAAAACTCCTCCTTAACAATTCCATTTCCACAAGTATGATCTGGATGGCCATGGGTATTAACAACATAAGTGGGCTTCAAACCCCTTTCATCAATGAATCTAAATATTTCTTCAGCTTCAAAGCCGCCGTCAAATCCCGGATCTATAATTATGGCCGTTTTCGTTTCTTCACAGGCTACAACGTAACAGTTGGTGAAAAGCTTACCAACAGTGAACATCTTGACGAACATTTTCATCCCTTGAATTTTAGTTTAAACTCTAATAAAGCTTTAAAAACATGCCATCTAAATTTATGTTTAACTTCAAAGTTTTGTTTTTAACCCCCAATAAACTTTTTTATTAGGCTATAATATAACAAATCGGCTGTTGATAACAAATGGCTGTGAACGAGCCAAATCCAACTTCGGAACTGCAGACAGAATTTGAAAGGTTAAAGGAAATTGTCTCCGCACACTTTCAAATAGAAGAAGCCCTAATAGAATATAATATTCCAACTTTTTACCTTAAACAGCCTCAGGAAACCAAGCAGGCTTTCCTAAAAGTTCTTGAAAGGCTTGAGCCAATAAATTTGATTGCAGCCCTACGTAGAGTTGAAGGTAGGCTTGTCCTTAAAATTCTTCCAAAACCTCCCGTAAAGCCCAGCAACATCCTCGTTAATTGGATCCTACTCTTCGCAACCATTGGAACAACTTTCCTCACAGGGTATATGCTTTCAGCCAGCCTTGCCGAAATAGGAGGAGCCATAAACCCAATTATGGGAGGGTTTGCCTTTACAATATCCATAATGGCTATTTTTGGAGTTCATGAAATTGGACATAAATTAACTGCAAACAAGAAGGGTATAGAAGCTACGCCTCCCTACTTTATTCCAGGTCCTCCTCCAGTTTTTGGAGGTATAGGAACATTCGGAGCTGTTATCTTTCAAAAATCCCTCCCTCCAAACAGAGATGCCCTATTCGACGTTGGAATGAGCGGCCCAATAACGGGTTTCATAGTTGCAGTTTTTGTTACAGCTGTAGGATATACCATGACTGTTCCTGCCCGGCCAGCTGAAGCAACAGTGCTTCCAGCACCTTTAGCCATGTACCTAATTGGAATTCTAATTGACAGTTTAGGGATGATTCCTAAAGGTGAAAATTTATATATGCATCCAGTTGGGATTGCAGGCTGGGCTGGCATGCTTATTACAATGCTTAATCTGCTTCCTGCAGCCATGCTTGACGGAGGCCACATCGCCCGCTCCTTAGCTGGAGACAAGGTAAGAATTGCCCTAACAGCCTTTTCAATTTTCCTACTTTTAATAACTAATTTTTGGTTAATGGCATTATTTGTGCTTTTCATGTCTTCATATAAGCATCCCGGCCCCCTCGACGACGTTTCAACCCTTTCAAAAAGTAGAAAAATTCTAGCAATAGTCTTGGTAGGAGTTTTTGTCCTATCCTTTCCATTCCTCTATTAAATGGGCCATTCTTCATTAAGGGTTAATAGGGTAAACGGTGAATTTAGCCCTCTAATGTTGGTTTTTGTAAAAATCCTGTAAGCCTAATTATACTTCCACACTTGTTGCATTTTATAACAATTTCAGCCAGCTCGTCTCCCTCAGTTTTTGCATCTATGATCTTGTAGACCTCCTCTGTCTCATCTTCAGGAGATATTATTGCACCGCAATTTGGACATGGAAAAGCTCCCTCTCCCTCAATTTTCGTAAGGTCTATTAAATGCATAGCCATTTCGTTTCCCACAGCTTTTCCCATTTGAATTTAGGCCTTCCTTAATTTCCTGAAGATAAGTTTCCAATAAATATAATTAACCATTATGAATTGTAAGTATGGATTAAAGCTTCAAAGTAGAATAGAGTTTCAATGTATGTCTTCGTTAAAAGTTAAAATATTTAAGTTTAATTTTGACATTTTTACATATGAAATCTAAACTTGGTGTAAAAGATTTAGCCATCTTAAATTTGCTTCAGGAAAACTGCAGGTTGACAGCTAAAGAAATCGCTGAAAAGATAGGTTCACCCATAACAACTGTTTTCGCTAAAATAAAAAGGATGGAGCAGCTAGGAATAATAAAAGGGTACAGAGCTATCTTAGACCCTAAAAAATTGGATTTCGGAGTTACAGCCTTCATTTTAGCCTCTTTCTCCTACAGAATGAGTAAGGAGGAAACTCCACTGTCGCAAAGGACCATAGCAGAGCAAATTTCAAAATTCCCTGAAGTTCAAGAAGTTCACATTATATCTGGAGACTGGGACATCCTAATAAAAGTTAAAGATAAAGACGTCGACGCTGTCGGAAAGTTTGTTGTGGACAAGCTTAGAACTGTTAAGGGCATAGAGAAAACATTAACATGCCTAGTTTTCGCCACTCCGAAAGAAACAACAGCCATACCGTTACCCTTGAAAACACAAAAATAAAGTAGGAAAATTTTCTTCAGAGTTAAACCAGCGGCCCTTTCACCAGCCATGCAGCTTCAAGCCATGTTTAGAAGCATGGTGTAAGATTTATTTTTACAAACGCCTTCTAAAGCTTAATGGCAAAGGCATTAAACTGAGGTTTATAAAATGAAATTCGACGTGGTTGTAGTTGGCGCTGGAACTGCTGGATGTTTAGCCGCTAAAAGAGCCTCAGAAGCCAACTTAAAAGTTTGTTTGGTTGAAAGAAAAAGCCGTGAATCCATAGGGGAGAAAATCTGCGGGGACGCCTTAGGAGAACACCACTTGAATGCTTTAGGCTTGAAGCCTCCAGGGGAGGTTTTAGATAGGAAAATTGAAGGCGTCAAAATTTATTCTCCTGACATGGAAACAGTTTTCACTGTTAGACATGAAGATTTCTCAGGATACCTTTTAAATAGACACCTTTTCGGACAGTGGCTTTTAAATTCAGCTCTTGAGGGGGGAGCTGTCTTAATGGATTCAACACAATGTCTTGAGCCCATCGTTGAGAACGGCTTTGTAAAGGGGATCATGGCGAAGAAAATTAAAACAGACAGTAAAGTTAGAATTGAAGGGAAGGTTGTTGTGGACGCCAGCGGCTTCCTAGCCGTTGTTAGAAGAAAACTCCCAGAGGAGATGGGAATACAACGCGAGATTTCAAATGAGGATGTGGAAGCATGCTACAGGGAGATAAGGCAGATTAAACAAGCCGAGACTGAAAAGAATTACTGCGAAATCTATCTTAACCAAAAAATTGCCCCTGGAGGCTACACGTGGATTTTCCATAAAGCTTCAGGGAAAGTAAACGTTGGGCTGGGAGTATGCATGCGCAAGGGCTTTCCAAACCCTAAAGAACAATTATATAGGCATGTTCTGTCAATGCCTCTTTTTGAGGGTTCGCTTCCCCTTGACAGAGGCTTGTGGTATGACCCGACGCGTAGGCCCCTTGACAACATGGTTGGAAACGGAGTTGTCATTGTGGGGGATGCTGCATGTTTGGTAAATCCAATACATGGAGGAGGCATAGGTCCCTCAATGCTCAGCGGCTATCTGGCCGGAGAAGCGGTTTCTAAAGCATTAGAGAATGGAACCCCAAGCTGTGAAGCCCTATGGCCCTACAATATTAATTACATGAAGCTTTACGGGAGGAAACAGGCTGGGCTTGATGTTTTCCGACTGCTTTTATTAACATGTAAAGATGAAGACCTTAATTATGGGATGAAATATGAGCTTCTCACCGAGGAGGATGTTCTAAAAGCAGGTTTGGGAGAGGAGTTCCACCTAAAAATAACTGAGGCTGCGAAGAGAATTTTCAGAGGACTGAAGAAGATTCATTTTCTAAACAAGTTGAATGCTGCAGTAAAAATGATGGAAAGAGTTAGGGAGCACTACAAAAACTACCCTGAAAGCCCTGAAGGCTTCCCAAAGTGGCGTTTAAAAACTGAAGAGCTGTTTAAGGAGGCAAAGTTAAAGCTTTCAGAGTAGGTTTTATGCGGGTTGCTGTTTTAGCCACAGGCGGTAAGGACTCAACGCTTGCCCTATACAGGGTTCTTGAAAGAGGATATGACGTTGAGTGTTTGGTAAGCATGTTTCCTTTGAGGGAAAACAGCTGGATGTTCCACTATCCCAACATAAGGCTTGTTGAATTATTCGCAGAGGCTGTTAGAATACCAATTGTAAAAGCTGAAACTTCAGGAGTTAAAGACGTGGAAGTTGAAGACCTTAAACGCACCGTCAGAAGGCTCAAAGTTGACGGCTTGGTTTCAGGCGTAATAGCCTCAAACTATCAGAAAAGAAAGTTAGAGGAAATTTGCAATGAGCTGGAAATTAAATGCATTACGCCTTTATGGCAGGAAAACCCAATAAAACTTCTAGGGGAAATGTTAAAGCTAAAATTTAAGGCTGTTATAACAGGCGTTTACGCCTATGGATTTGACATAAACTGGCTTGGGAGGATAATTGACAAAGAAGCTGTTAAGGCTTTAATTGAACTGAATAAGCGGTTCGGCGTATCCCCAGTTGGCGAGGGAGGGGAATATGAAACCCTAGTTATAGACGCCCCAATTTTTAGCAGAAGGATAAAAATTGTTGAGGCTGAAAGGGTTTGGAAGGGACAGGGCGGCTACCTCCATGTCAAGAAGGCTATACTGGAAGAGAAGGAGCGTTAAGCCAAAAAGCTTTGGAAAAGTTTATTTTGTAGAGCGGAGAACTCATCTGAGCTGTCGGCGGATCCGATCCGCAGGGATGTAACATTCAATGTTGAACCTTAAACTATAATCGAGGTGAAATGTGAGTTGGCATACAAATATATAGCTGAGGCATGGAAAAAGCCTGAGGAATCCTATGTTGAAGAGCTGATGCGCCAGAGGCTAATAGAATGGAGGAGGCAGCCAGCAGTTATAAGATTGGAGAGGCCTACACGTTTAGACAGGGCTAGGAAACTTGGATATAAGGCGAAGCAGGGCTTCATAATTGTACGCGTTAGAGTGCGCCGTGGAGGTTTAAGGAAGCATAGGCCTCGATCTGGAAGAAGACCCAAAAGGATGGGTGTTAAAAAGTATAAGCCTGCAAAAAGCCTTAGGCTTATAGCTGAAGAGAGAGCTGCAAGAAAATTTCCAAATTTAGAAGTTCTGAACTCCTACTGGGCTGGCGAAGACGGACGCTTCAAATGGTTCGAAGTCATAATGGTTGACAAGAATCATCCAGCTGTAATTTCTGACAAAGATGTAAACTGGATATGTCAAAAACAGCACACTGGAAGGGTTTTCAGGGGACTGACAAGCGCTGGAAAAAAGGTTAGGGGATTAAGGAAGAAGGGAAGAGGAGCGGAAAAAGCAAGGCCAAGTAGGAAGGCCGCAACAGGAGAATAGCCTAATGGCTTTGAAGCCCATAGTGCAAAAGAAGAGTGGGAAGCAACGCCTTGGAAAAGGCTTCAGCCTAGGAGAACTGAAGGAAGCTGGACTAAGCCCCAAACAAGCCTTGAAAATAGGCATACCAGCTGATTCTAGGCGAAGGACAACACATGAGGAAAACGTCAAAGCTTTGAAGGATTATATTTCAACCCTAAAAGCATCAGCAAAGCCGAAGCGTAGAAAGCCTAAAAGCAGGGAAGGAAGCCAATAGTGTATGTGATGCAATCCAAACTTCCCGTGACACACATAGAGATAAGAGTGTTTGCCCATGCAACAGAGGATGAAGAAAAAGTTTTAAAGGCCGTTCGAAACATTCTTCCAGCCAAACTTAGCGAAGATATAACATTCAAAAAAACCGGCTTAGCTGGCCATCATGGAAACCCAATAGTCCTGTACCAGGCTAAAATTAAAGAAAAAGAATGGGTTAAGGCTTTCTTAGAGGGGCTTTCAGCCGGTTTAACAAGCCTAGATAAGGAAGTTTTAAATAGGGAGATAAGACAGCACATCGATAGGGGCTGTTTATACATCAGGCTGGATAAGCAGGCTGCCTATAATAAAGAGTTTAAAATTTGCTCAACCGACCCCATACACGTCCGCATACACTTCAAAAGATCCAAACCTGACGAAATCGTTAAGATATGTGGGGATTACGGGATAATTTAATGCGAAGAGTTTTCGCCGACATAAATTTAAAGCCTAATTTAAACAACTTCGAACAAGTAGAAAGCATGATAAAACACGCTTCAGAGCTGGGCTACAGCCTAATATCAATACCCACCGGTCCAGCCTACGGAGAAGACTTCGTTAAACAGCTGCGAAGCACCTGCAGAGATGAAGGGGTCGATTACGCTTCCCGCATAAACTTGAAGCCTAAAACAGTGAAGGAGCTTCTTCAAAACCTGAGGAGGCTTAGAAGGAAATTCGAGATAATAGCTGTTGAATGTGAATCAAAGGCTGTTTCAAGGCAAGCAGCCAAAGACAGGCGTGTAGACCTCCTTAATTTTCCAGCAATAGATTATCGTAAAAGGTTTTTCAACAAGGCTGAAGCGGAACTAGCCTCAAAAAGTCTAGCTTCCATGGAAATTGAAATGAGCCCATTAATAACTCTTGAAGGCTTTGCAAGAATAAGGCTTATTTCAATGTTGCAGAGGGAAACGGCAATTGCTAGACACTACAAGGTTCCCATAATCATTTCTAGCGGAGCTACAAATAAAATGCTTATGAGAAAGCCTCTGGAGCTGGCATCATTAGCCATGCTCTTCGACATGGATAAGAATTCATCATTGAAGGCAGTTTCAGAAAACCCCACAGCCATTGTTGAAAGAAACAGGGATAAACTAAGCCCAAACTTTGTGGCTCCGGGAATTCGCATAATTCGAAGGGGAAAAAATTGCCTATAAAGATAAAACGCCGCTACTTAGCTTTAAAAATTGACTCCGTTGAAAAAATAAGCTCAAAAGAGTTTAATAAAGCATTTTGGGAAGCGGTTTTAAGGCTTTTCGGAGAGTATGGAGCCAGCAAAACTGGAATGACGCTAATACATTATGACGAGGAAAAGGGGTTTGCAATAATAAGAGTAGCCCTCTCAGAAGTTGAAAAAGTCAGAGCAGCCATAGCGTCAATAACAAATGTACAGTCCAAACAGGCGGCAATACATGTGTTAAAAGTTTCAGGAACTTTAAGATCCCTTCATAAAAACAAAGCTTTGTTTAAAACTCCAGTTTAAAAACAACAATCCCAATCTTATAATGTAAAGTTTGAAAACTTTATCTGTATGGGATGCTGTTTTAGTTGTAGGGGATGACGAAGCCGTCCCAGTCTGAAAGTAAAATGAGGAGCAATCAACGATCAGACCCTAAAATCTAAAGCCAATTTCTCTTTTCCTCTTTCTCTTCAGCCCGAAAGCCGAAGCTAAAACCATTCCTGTGATAAATCCTCCAATGTGAGCCCAATAGGCAACTCCTCCAGAAATATTGAAAATTCCGTAGAACCATTGAACGGCAAACCAGAAAGCAAGAAATACAACAGCAGGGATAGGCATTATAAAATAGCCTGTTAAAGTGAGAATTCTCGCCTTAGGAAAGAGAACAAGATAGGCTCCTAAAACTCCTGAAATAGCCCCTGAAGCCCCTACAACCCCAACAGTTAAGTCGTAGGGTACATGTAAACCAGGTAAAACGCTTATCATTGGCGTAAAAACTATGCTGAAAATATGTGTGAAAGCTGCAGCTAAACCTGAAACAATGTAGAAGGTAATGTAGCCTCCATGTCCAAACACATCCTCCACATTGTCTCCGAAAATATATAGGAAGAGCATATTCCCCAACAGGTGAATCCAACCAGCATGCATAAACATAGAAGTTATCAACGTGTGAAGCCTCTGCATGTGAACAATATCGAGCGGAATCATTATAAATTCATGTTCAATTACACCTGCAAAAACCTGGGAGAGAAAAATCTCCCTCGAAGAAAGCCAATAAACAGCGAATACGAGGATGTTACAGATAAGGAGCAAACGATTTACATGAGGGGTTCTCAAAGGACGGTTATAATCTTTTATTGGGATCAAGGCTTTCACTAAAATATTACAGTATTCAAAATAAATAAGCCGTACTTACCAATCAATTTTATTAAGGGCTTAAAGGGAAACCTGGCGCCTATATTTAAAAGAAGAGGGCATTGTCAGGTGTTTATTCTGGTGTTTGTGTTGCTTGTTTGTTATATGCTTGCTGCGGCTGCATATGCGCTTCTAATTGCTTTTTGAATGTTGCCCTTTGTTTGCGCGCAGTCTCCTACTATGTAGAATTTGACTCCTGCCTCAGCCAACTCTTTTGTAAGCTTGAATGTTTCTTCTGTTTTAGGCTTCATTCCAACAGAGATAACTATTGTGTCAGCTTCAATTTTGTGTTCTAAATTGTTTCTGTCTACGTATGTAACTGTTTTTTCATGTATGTTTGTGCAGCGAGCGTTAAGGATGTATTTTAGGTTTTTCTGTTTTTCCACTGCTTCAAGTAATATTAGGCTGTAGTGGAGGGGAGCTGCTTCAGACGCAAGTCGATCCAGCATTTCGAGTATTGTTACCTTGCGGCCTTTTTCTGCCAGGTGTAAGCCTGTTTCAACTCCAACCTCTCCTCCTCCTACAATTACTGTGTTATAAGCAACTTTGTCTTCGTTGCCGTATACGTCCACTGCGGATATTACATTCTTTCCATAGGCGCCTGGAATAGGCGGAACTATGGGCTCTGAACCTATGGCT
>JAVZIQ010000028.1:0-9853 GCA_038871175.1 Bathyarchaeia archaeon
TGGTGGAACCTATTCAAAGATGGACTTGACTACGCTGTTTACATTACAACAGCTGTGGAGTACGATGGAAGCCTATCAGGAGCTAGGCCAAGAGAAGCTGTATCATGGGGGAAAATAAGGGAGAAAGCCAAAACAGCAGTCATAGAGGCTGACGCTACTATAGCCCTTCCCATGATTTTCGCAGCCCTCCTCGAGAGGTTATAACCAAGAGTTTAGAAGGGAAAATGAGTGAAAATAGCTGTTTCAGGTAAGGGAGGGGCTGGGAAAACCCTTATAGCTGCAGGTTTAGCCTATTCCCTTTCCATGAGAGGGTTTAAGACAATAGCTATAGATGCTGATCCCTCTCCCAACCTAGCTTTAACATTAGGCCTATCCCTTGAAGAAGCTAGGAAAATATTGCCCATATCGGAAAACAGAGAGCTTATTGAATCTAAAACGGAAACTGGGTATCCAGGAGTTTTTCGTTTAACATTTACTGTGGACGATATTCTTAGAGACTATTCGGTTAAAACCCCCTTAGGCGTTAACCTCATAGTCATGGGAACTGTGCGATCCCCAGGTTCCGGATGTACATGTCCCGCAAACGCCGTAATCCGCGCCCTTCTAAGGCATCTGGTCGTTGAAAGAGATGAAGCTGTGGTTTTAGACATGGAAGCTGGAGTAGAACACATGGGAAGGGGGACAGCCCGCCATGTTGAATCCATGCTTATTGTGGCAAATGCAAACATGAAGTCTCTTGAAACTGCGAAGCGCATTCAAGAGTTAAGCCTTCAATCTGGCATAAAGCGGGTTTTCCTAATAGGAAACAAAATTGAAAATGAAATCCAGAAAGAGGCCATTAAAAATTATTCTGAAAAAAATGGTTTAGAAATCTTCAGCTTCATACCCTTCGACCAGAAAGTTGTAACAGCTGAAATGCTTGGTGAAACCCCGCTTAAATACAGAGATGCAGAAGCCATAAAAGCAATAGATAATTTATGTGAAAAGCTTCTATCAGAAGGGACGACTAATAAATAGGCGGATAGAAAGAGTAGGCGGAGGAGACGTGAAATGAAGCTTATTGTCACTATGGGACGAGGCGGAACAGGAAAAACAAGTTTTGTAGCGCTAATGACGAAATACTTCATTGAAAATGGAGAAACGCCCCTCTTATTGGTTGACGCAGATCCAGATCAAAATCTCGGAGAAGTAGTAGGCGTAGACCTACATGAGAAGGGGAAGATGTCAATTTCAGAGCTTCTTGTAGAAACCTTTCTGGTGGAAGGCGGAACGACGGTTGGTGTCCCCCCTACGGAGCGGATAGAAAGCAAAATTTGGGCTTATGGAATGTACGAAGGCGAACATTTCGACTTCATAGCTGTTGGGACGAAATGGATTGAAGGGTGCTACTGTCTTCCAGACGCTGCATTGAAAGGAGCCCTGGAAAAATTAACTAAAAATTACAAATACGTTCTTATAGATTCACCAGCAGGGCTGGAGCATCTTAACAGAAGGATAACCACAAAGGTGGACGACATCCTAGACATTATAGATCCCTCTAAAAAGTCTTTTGACCATGTTAAAAGGGCCTTCAGAGTTGCTAAGGAGGTGAAAATAGAATTTAAAAACTTCTACGTAATTGGAGGATTCCGTTTTCCAGAGAAACTGGAAGATCAAGCTAAAAAGCTATTACCATTTAAATTCTTAGGAAGAGTCTCATACGATGAAAAAGTTGAAGAACACGTTCTCTCTGGAAAATCTCTCTTAGACCTACCTTCAGACACCCCTGCATACCTCTCTGTTAAGAAGATAATTGAAAATGCCGGATACACCAAAAATTAGTAAAATCCTCTAATTATTCTGGTCATTATGGCATTTGGTGTGGAAGGTTCTAGAAAAGCTTAAAATAATGTGCTGTTACATTAAGCTTCTACTATAGGTTGTGCTTGCCTTGAGTAAAAAGGGATTGCACGTTAAAATTGGAGAAATGAAGACAGATGTTAGCTTAATAAAAAACTTGGAACTGTCTGTCGGCCGAATTATTGAAGAAAAATGGGAAGAGCCTATGGGGCCAACGCCCTTCCCATCATTAACATCCCTAAGGGAATGGGATTTGAAGCTTCTCCAGAGGTATAAGCCTTTTTACATGCCCTTCTGCGATGTTTGCTGCCTCTGCACTTTCGGAAAATGCGACTTAACTGGAAACAAGCGTGGAGCATGTGGAATAAACATGCCGGCTCAACAGTCCAGAATTGTTCTATTAGCGTGTTGCATTGGAGCTGCAACACACACCGGGCATGCACGTCACATGCTAGAACACCTACTCGAGAAATATGGTAGAACAATGCCCTTAGACGTTGGCGGACTAAACGTTCAGGTGGAAGCCCCTATTACAAGGCTAGTCTGTGGAGTTAAGCCTGAAACGCTTGGCGACCTTGAAGAAATATTGGATTATGTGGAGACACAAGTAACCCACTGCTTGTCTGTTTGCCACACTGGGCAGGAGGGAAGCAACCTTGACTTTGAGTCGAAAGTTTTCCAAGTGGGCATGTTAGACCATGTGGGCATGGAAGTTGCTGACATAGCCCAAATAGCCGCCTACGGCTTTCCGAAGGCTGACCCTGAAGCGCCGCTGGTGGATTTAGGCTATGGAACAGTGAACGTTGAGAAACCGGTGATCCTTTGTATAGGACACAATGTTGTTCCTTCTGTGGGCATAATAGACTATATGAAAGAGAGGGGATTGGACGGAGAAATAGAGGTTTGCGGCTTGTGTTGCACAGCTCATGATATAACACGCTATTATAAGCGGGGTAAAATTATTGGTCCGATTTCTTGGCAGTTGCGCTTCATAAGAAGTGGTGTCCCAGACGTTGTTGTTTTAGATGAACAGTGCATCCGAACAGATTCCTTCTATGAAGCTCAGCGTATTAAGGCTCCAGTTATCGTGGCTTCTGAAAAGAACTGCATGGGCTTGCCAAACCGCACAAACGACCCAGCAGACGCCGTAGTTGAAGACCTTGTAAGCGGCAAAATACCAGGCGCACTAATCCTGGACCCAGAAAAAGTAGGCGAAGTCGCAGTTAAAGTCGCCTTGAAAGTGGCACCTTTAAGGAAGAAGTTTAAGGCAATTCCAGAATTAGATGAAGTTCTAAAAAAGGCGAAAGAGTGTAGGCAGTGTGGAGACTGCCGCAGAGCTTGTCCCCAAGACCTGCATATTCCAGAAGCAATGAAAGCCGCTATGGAAGGCTCATTGGCTAAGCTTACAGAACTATACGACCTATGTGTTGGATGCGGAAGATGCGAAGAAGCATGCCCAGTGGGCTTGCAAATCCACAGCTTCATTGTTAAGGCAGGCGAGAAAAAGCTTAAAGAAGAAACGTACAAGGTAAGGGCTGGAAGAGGCCCCATACAAGACGTGGAAATAAGGAATGTTGGAAGCCCCATAGTGCTGGGCGAAATTCCAGGCGTAATAGCCTTCGTCGGATGTGCCAACTACCCGAAAGGCGGAATAGAAGTTGCGGAAATGTGCCGGGAATTTGCCAGCAGGCGTTACATTGTTGTCACTTCTGGATGCGCGGCCATGACAGCCGGCATGTACAAGAATGAGGAGGGCAAAACACCCTATGAGGAGTTTACTGGCGAGTTTACGGCTGGCTGCATGGTGAACGTTGGTTCATGTGTGTCCAACGCTCACATTGCAGGAGCAGCCATAAAAATTGCTAACATCTTTGCGAAGAGAAATTTGAGGGCTAATTACGAGGAGATTGCTGACTACATCCTGAACCGTGTGGGCGCTGTAGGCGTTGCATGGGGAGCCTACTCCCAAAAAGCCGCTTCAATAGCGTCTGGCTGTTGGCGTTTAGGCGTTCCAGTTATTGTCGGCCCTCACGGCGTCAAATATAGGCGCATGTTGTTAGGCAGGGCTGACCGTGAAGAAGACTGGTATGTTTATGACGCCAGGACCGGCGAGAAAGTCTATGTTGGACCAGCGCCTGAGCACTTGTTCTATGCTGCTGAAACTAAGGAAGAAGCCATGGTTATGATTGCTAAGCTCTGCATGCGCCCCAATGACACAACCAAAGGCAGAGCCATAAAGCTAACACACTACATTGACTTGCATAAGCGTTTGTATGGAACAATGCCTGAAGACATCCACCGCTTCGTGCGTACGGTCGCTGACATACCAGTAACAATGAAGGATGAAATCATAAAGATTCTAGAGGAGAAGGGCTGGAAGGAAACTGTAATTCCAGACCCGACGCTTTTGCCTAGGCTTATAAGGAAGAAGAAGGAGTGAGGGTTTTATGGCAATAGCTGAACCTTGGCAAACAGCAGAAATTCCAGGGCCGAAGAAAGCCTTAGTTATAACCAAGCCTGAAGTTGTAGCTGCAATGGTTAAGAGAGCTAAGCACCCCATACTTGTAGTTGGACATAAAGCCTCAGAAATAACCTTTGAAGGAAGGAAGCTGATAGACTTCGTTGTTGAGCTTTCAAATAAATGCGGCATTCCCGTTGTTGCCACAGCCCACTTGGTCAACGAATTCCTTAAAAGAGGCTTTAAGCCTGCCGGTTTTATGCCTGCCGTAGACATTGGAAACAGGCTTGTAGATCCAGCCTGGACGGGCATCGACGGAAAGGGACAGCATGATCTAGCCTTGTTTGTAGGCCTTCCATATTACATGGAGTGGACAATTCTTTCAGGGCTTAAACACTTCGCCCCTCACCTGAAAACAATAACCTTGGATAACGTTTACCAGCCTCACGCAAGCTGGTCTTTCCCAAACATTTCCCATGAGGAGTGGGAAAAAACTCTTAAAGTCATAATTGAAAAAGTTTGAAGGAGGGAAAATGAAATGAGCATGTTCCAAGATATACCTGTCGACGTCGGCGTAATCTACGAGGGCGAAAGAATTCGTAGAAAGGAAATGTACGTTGAGCTTGGAGGTCCAGATGTCAGGGAAAAGTTTGAACTGGCAAGGGTTAGGAAAGCCGAAGAAGTTGAGGATGGAAAAATAGTCATAATTGGATCTGACCTAAAAGAAATGGAGGAGGGTAAAAGCTACCCCTTCGGAATCCTTGTGGAAGTTGCAGGAGAGAAGCTTGAGCCTGAGCTTGAAGGCGTCATTGAAAGGCGAATACATCAATACAGCAACTACATTGAAGGCTTCATGCATCTAAACCAACGCTATGATATATGGATGCGTCTAAGCAAGAAATCATTCCAGAAAGGTTTAAACTCCTTCCAACTTATTGGAAAGGTGTTACTAAGGCTTTTCAAAAGTGAACTGCCAATAATTGAGAAGATGCAGGTAACTTTCATAACGGATGCTGAAAAGATTAAGGATCTATTCGAAGAAGCCTTAAAAATTTACGAGGCAAGAGATGCTAGGGCTAGAGGTTTAAAAGACGAGGAAGTGGATAAATTCTACGGGTGCATCCTATGCCAGTCTTTTGCACCAACACACTGCTGTGTGATAACGCCTCAACGTTACTCCAACTGCGGAGCCATAAGCTGGTTTGACGGAAGGGCAGCTTCAAGCATCGATCCTAAAGGGCCAGTATTCGAAATTGATAAGGGAGAACTCCTCGACTCCTTTAACGGTGAATATTCAGGCGTAAACGAAACTGTTAAAAAGAGAACTCTAGGCGAAATAACAAAGGTTTGGCTATACACGGCTTTCGGCTATCCCCACACTTCATGCGGATGTTTTGAAGGCGTTGCCTTCTACATTCCAGAAGTTGAGGGACTTGGCATAGTTCACAGGGGCTACAAAGATGTTACGGTTAACGGCCTTCCATTTTCAACGCTTGCAGACTCAACGGCTGGCGGACGCCAAGTAGACGGCTTCCATGGAATATCCATAGAGTATATGAGGTCTCCCAAGTTTCTACAGGCTGACGGAGGATACAACCGAGTAGTATGGATGCCTAAGGAGGTTAAGGAACGGGTTAAAGAGTTTATCCCAGCAGAGCTCATTGACAAAATAGCCACAGAGGAAGATGCCAAAACAATAGAGGAGTTGAAGGCTTTCCTTAAGCAACGTAACCACCCTGTCGTCGCAAGATGGAAGGAGGAAGTTGCAGCAGTTGCCGAAGCAGTGCCTGCAGAGGTGGAAGCGGAAGCTCCAGCAATGGCTCCTACAATAACTGCTCCAACCCTTCCAATAACGGCTGGAGGCTTCAAAATTATACTTAAGGACGCAAAGATCTACGCGAAGAAAGTCGTCATACGCTCGGTGAAGCCTGAAAAGCAGAGAAAGGGTGAATAAATTTTGGCTGAAAAAGAGAAGGAAGAAACCCTTCTAGGACTGAAGCTAACTCCGAGGCTGCTTGAACTTCTCTCTAAACTTGAAGAGGTAGAGCTTGAAGATGTTGAAATGCAAGTGGGCGACTTAGAAATATGGCTTCAGCCAGGAGCTGTTGCAGCTCCGGCAATTGTTCCACCTAAACTTGTTCCCCCTGTGAAAGTTAAGCCGACAAAGATAATCGAAGAGGAGTTTTCTCCACCTGTCGAAACTTACCCAGGAAAAGTTGTCGAGGTCAAACTTGGAGGAACAAAAAGTGAGGGTGGAACAAGGGGAAAAACCTTGATTATAGGAGGGGAGACAACCCCTGCGTTCTACACTTTTGAAAGGCCCACGCCTAATCCTCCAGTTATAGCAGTAGACGTCTTTGACATGGAAATCCCCTTGGCGAAAGCTGTTAAAATGCATGTGAAGGATGTTTTAGGCGATCCTGCAGCTTGGGCTAAGCTTGCCGTTGAAAAATTTGGGGCAGACCTGCTAACCATACACCTAGTCAGCGTTGACCCCCTTATTAAGAACACTCCGCCGAAAGAGGCTGTAAAAACCGTTGAGGCTATTACTCAAGCTGTAGACGTACCCCTCATAATCGGAGGGTGCGGCGACCCTGTTAAGGATGCAGATGTATTCGAGGAAATTGCCCAAACCTTTGCAGGTGAAAGATTTCTCATAAGCTCTGTGACAAGGGACATGGATGTTGAAAGATGTGCAAAGTTCATTAAAAAGAACGGTCATGCCGTGTTATCGTTTACTCCCATGGACCTGAACTTGGCAAGGGAGCTGAACCGAAGGCTATACGATTATCTGTCGAAAGAGGATATAGTAATGGACTTGACTACAGCGGCTTTAGGTTACGGCTTAGACTACGCCTTCACAAACATGGAGAGGGCTAGGCTTGCCGCCTTGATGGGAGATCCTGAACTGGCACATCCAATGTCCTCAGGAACAACAAATGCTTGGGCTGCAAGAGAAGCATGGATGAAAATGGCCCCTGAATGGGAACCGCGTGAGCTTAGAGGCCCCCTATGGGAGGTAATAACGGCTTTAACGCTTCTTCTGGCAGGAGTAGACCTTTTTATGATGATGCATCCTGCAGCTGTGAAAACTGTAAAGGAAGTTATAAACCAGCTGATGAGAGGCAGCTCTGGAAACGCTGAAAGGCTTGCTGAATGGGTTTCCATTAAAATATAGGTTTATGGAGCGTGTAAGAATGAGTGGGAAAGAGGCAAAATCAAAGGCGGGATTTAAGGAGCTAAGCCCAATAGATGTTTACAAGCTTCTGCCAAGGACAAACTGCATGGAGTGCGGCGAGAAAAACTGCATGGCCTTCGCCACTAAAGTCGTAAACCGCGAGGTTTCAATAGAAAAGTGTACCCCGATCCTTAAGAAGGAGTATGAAAACGCCTATAAACAGTTAAAGGAAATGCTGAAGCCCGCCATAAGAGAGGTAGTTATAGGCGAAGGCGATAAAGCTGTAAAAATTGGCGGAAAGCTTGTAATGTACCGCCATGAACTTACATACTTCAACCCAACAGCCATAGCAATAGACATTACAGATGAAATGCCTGAAGAAGAAATCCTCGGCAGGGTTAAACGGGCTGAAGATTTTAAATTTGAATATATAGGGCAGATTTTAAAACTTGACATGATTGCAGTTCGCTCAACTTCAAACGACCCTGACAAGTTTAAGGCTGCAGTTAAAAAGGTTGCTGAAAACACAAAGCTGCCCTTAATATTATGCTCTTTTAACCCCACAGTATTAGAAGCTGGTGTGATGGCTGCCCCAAAGTCTAGACCACTCCTTTACGCTGCCACAAAGGAAAACTGGAAGGAAATGGCTGAACTCTCCCTAATGTATAATTGCCCCCTAACTGTTTTTGCGCCTAACAACCTGAAACTCCTTAAATCCATAGTGAAAACTCTCCTTGAATACGGGGTTGAAGACCTTGTCTTGGATCCAGGGACATTTTGCAGCGAGGGGCTGGCAGAAACGCTGAATAACTTCACCATGATACGTCGAAGTGCATGCAAGAAAGGAGATGAACTTCTAGGCTATCCTTTAATTGGAGTGCCTATGGTTGCATGGATGGAAAAAGCCGGAGTCGCCGAGGAAATCGTCAAATGGAGAGAAGCCTATCTAGCCGCAATGCTAATTGTCCACTTCGCAGACGTTTTAATAATGCACAGCATAGACGGTTGGACCCTGCTTCCAAACGTGATACTGAGACAGAACATTTACACAGATCCCAGAAAGCCTGTTGCGGTTGAGCCAGGCTTGAAAGTCTTAGGAACTCCAGACGAGAACTCTCCAGTAATGTTCACAACCAACTTTGCCCTAACCTATTACACAGTAGCCTCCGACATTGAATCTGCAAAGGTAAACGCTTACCTCCTCGTCGTCGACACTGAAGGCATAGCTGTCGAAAGCGCAGTGGCTGGGAGAAAGCTCACGGCTGATAAAGTTGCAGAGTCTCTAAAGGCGTGCGGAGTAGAAAATAAGGTTAAACACAGAAAACTAATAATTCCGGGAAAAGCCGCGCGTCTAAGCGGTGAAATAGAAGAGGCATCTGGATGGCAGGTTCTCGTTGGACCAACGGATTCCTCAGAAATACCGAAGTTTCTGCAAGAAAAATGGCAAAAATAATTCCAAAATACCCCTCTATTTTCTGTAAACATTCTCTTTTATTGTATGTATATTATATGGCTAGTGATGGTCTATACTTTTTCAAGTACTCGTTTAATGTTGGAAATAGGGCTTCAACCCTGTCAAAACGCTTTTTAGCGTTAATTATGCCTTGAGCCCTCATATAGCCCCTCGATGTGCTAAATCTTTCTATTTCTCCTGTAGGCCTTCTCCTCCAAACCCTTATACAGTCGTCCACAATGCAGCTTAATACGCATGCTCCACAGTATACGCATAGCTCGTCGGTAATTCCAACTTCGCCTGTTTTCCAGAAAAGGGCGTTGGTGGGACATGCCTTAATACAAAGTTTGCATTCAACTCCTTTACATGTGCGTTTATTGATTGTTATGGCCCCGTCGACGAAAAACTCTTTGACACCTAGAGGTTTAAGCATCTCTTCCCTCCGCTTTTTCTTTTCTTTTTCCGAAGTTTCCATTAACAATTGAAAGATGTCGATGCTTGATGACTCCTTTTTATCCCTTGGCATTTGCTTCACTTTATAGGCGCTCATGCTTTGGAAAAGGTATAACATTTAAGCATTATAACCATTTACGCTTGTAACTTTGAAGTTTTCATTCCAAAAATGATTTATAATAGGCCTTGGCTAATTTGGCTCGGCGAAAGAAATGTGTGAATTCACTGTTTTCCTGAATGGGAAAGAGGTTTTCAAAGACGTTGTATATGCGAAGTTGGGAAATGGCTCAGTCGTTGTGAAAAGTGTTGTCGGCGAGTCTAAGGAGTTTAAGAACTGTAAGATCGTTGAGGTGGACGTAAATAATACTAGGCTTGTCTTGTCCAAGATTTGAAAGCGTTTCATAACTTTTACGCCAACACGGAAATAAGTACCGCTGCCAATCCAGCAAATATTGGAAGGGGCAATCCTGGA
>JAVZIQ010000028.1:9863-23647 GCA_038871175.1 Bathyarchaeia archaeon
TTCTCCAGCATTTTAAATGACAGAAAACACCCGAGAAGAATTCCCACCATAGAGGCTATGCATGGTAAAATGCCATAGTTATAAAATACGTGTCCAACAAGCATAGAATAGAAAGTTAAGTCTCCCAGCCCCACCTGAACATCCCTGAAAGAGACGCTTAAGCCCTTAAGCCTTTCAATTCCATTTTGAGCTATCTTCCCAACAGGTCCACGGTAAACTGCAAACATGTCATAAACAGCTAAGAAGCAGAGGATTAAAACGGCGCTTAAAGTTGGAATGGAAACTCCTAAAAATGCTCCTAATGCTCCACCAGTCATGAGGACTGTTAAATCTCCAGCCTTGCCCTTAACCTTAAAAAATGTGAGGCAACAAAGAAGGGTGATAAGCAAAGAAAGCAGAAGTAAAATGTCAAACCTCGGCGATGATGCTATTGAAAGAAAGGCTGAGGTGTATATTAGAGAAAGGGTGAAGAAGGCTGTTATGAAGGCGAAACTCGTTAAAAACGTGATAAGCCTAATGCTTTTCTTTTTTAACAATATAAAAAACATTGTTGCACCAGAACAGGCCAGAATAACGAAATATATGGCATTTCCAAGGATCCCCAAGGGATCTTCTGTGAAGGGTGTTATGCTGTATATGGGTGTGGAGGAAAACAGGAAAAAGTATGTGCAGAAAACGCTGAACATTAAAGTAAGCGAAATGGGTGCAAGATGGATTATCCTTGCCTTAAAAGGAAGATTCAAGCCTTTACACCGTTTTCAGCTTTTAAACCCTTTCAAATTTATTTGGCATTCACTGCAGAAAAAGCTTTTCTTTCTATCCGTTTCAATTATGGAGTTTGAAAAGTGCATAACACAGTTTGGGTTTGCACAGTGTCCCAAACCCAATGTATGTCCAAGCTCGTGCACAGCCTCCTTAATTGCTCTTTCAACTAGAAGCTCAAAGTTTGAGGTTTCTCCGTATAATTCTGGTTTAAGCCTCCAAAGGGATATCAGAGCAGACTTCCCTGGACACTCCGCCTCTCCAAAAACAAAGTTTAGCCCTGGAACATAAATGTCAACGTCCACTATTCCTAAAAACTTTTCGAAGCCCTTTGATTTTGTGGCGTAGCTATGGATCAAACCTAAAATAATGTTTGAATTGTGCTGCCGCCTCATTCTGTCGTAGGCTTCCTTGGGTATGGCTAGGTCTTCAGGGATTATTTGAAATTCAAAAGTTGGAAAAACCTTTTTTAACCCTTCCAAAACCCTTCGTGTAACGGCTGAGTTGATGCTTCCAATTTTTAATATTCCAATTTTCATTGAAGGCACTAAACCTCGAAGGTGTCTCCTGGCTTTGGAGCTGCAGCCTCTAACCCTGTTTCTTTCCTAATCCACTCTGCGAAATGTTCACAGTTTCCCTCGGCTCCGTGAATCACGTATATTTTGGCTTTGCCGTCAATCCTTCCAACTGTTTCTTTAAGCTCTTTGGCTCCGCAGTGGGATGAAAAATCAAATCTTTCAACTTTTGCCTTTACTTTCCTCAACTTTCCATCTATGAGGCATACGCCCTTTTCGAGGAGTTCCCTTCCTGGAGTGCCTGGAATCTGATAGCTTACGAGGAAAATGGCGTTGTTAGATCTTTTACCAACCTTTGAAATGTAAAATGCAGCTGGGCCTCCTTTAAGCATTCCAGCTGGAGATATTATTACGCAGGGAGTTTTAGTTGCCTTTCTCCTATCCCTCCAACCTTCCACCCAGCTGACAATGTGCATTGCGTCCATAAACAGTTTAGGGTCTTTCAGAAATTGAATGTAGTTCATCATTAATCTGCTCGCCTCACGTGCCATGCCGTCAAGGTATACGGCGTGTTCAAAATGGTGGGCGGCTAGGATGCATGCAATTTCCTGGGATCTTCCTATGCTGAACGCTGGGACTAGAACCGTTCCACCCCTTTCAACAACATCTGTAACCTCCTCCACAAAGCGTTTCTCAAGTTCCTTTCGGTCAGTGTGATCTTCGTTTGCATATGTGCTTTCCATTATGACTGCGTCTAAATCTCCGTAATCCATTTTTGCTCCTGCCAAAAGCCTAGTGTCAGTTACGTTGAAGTCTCCAGTGTATAGGAGTCTCCTCCCATCAGCCTCAATTAGAACTTGGGCGCTTCCAGGTATATGGCCTGCATTGTAAAGCTGAAATTTTAAGTCTCCTAATGACTCCTTAAAGCCGAAATCCAAATGCTTAACGCTTCTCATAAGGGTTCTAAGTTCAAGATATTCGTATGGGAGATAATAGCTGGAGAGGTGGATAAAGTCTGAGATTAAAAGCTGAGCCAGCTCCGCCGTAAGTCTGTTTGTGTAAACAGGCTTTTTCCCGTGGATGAAGAATATGGGTATTGCTCCTGAATGGTCAAGGTGGCTGTGACCTAAAATTACAGCGTCAACCTCTTTCGGCGGCACATGCATTGGGAACCCTGGTTCATGGTTCAGCATCACTCCGTAGTCTAACAAAACCTGGGTTTTTTCAGTTTTAACAGAGATGGCTGACCTGCCAACCTCCCGGGTTCCCCCCAGAAACTTAATCTGTAATGGGCTCATTTTTACAACCGTTTAACTCAGTAATCATTTTCAAATCTGTTTTAAAAATGTATTGACTTTCCCGCTGAGGCAACCCTTACAAGCCCCTTTTTTATAGCCTTTAAGACGTCTTCCAACTCCATAGGAGCCTGAATTTCAGTGTAGACGCTCCAAAGCTCCTCTAAACTGTGGGCGTCGCTTCCAGCTACACCTGGCAGTCTCATGGTTCTTGCAAGTTTTTCAGCCAAACTGTTTAGGTGTGAGGGGCATCCTCCATTCAAAACTTCAACTGCGTCGAAATCGTAGTTTTTAGCTGCATCTCCAAGGCCGAAAGCCCTGTATGGGTGGGCTACAACAGCTAAGCCGCCGTTATCACGGGTGAACTTAATAACTTCTTCCACAGTCCACGGCTGAGGGGGAACTTCTGAAACTCCTAATAGAAGAAGGTCTCCTTTTGAAGTGCTGACCTCTATTCCCGGAATTATTAAAACATCCTGGTATGCAGAGGCAAGCTCCCTAACTTTATAATAGCCCTTAACAGTGTTATGATCTGTTATGGCAACAGCCTTAATATAGGGGTGGGCGAAAAGCCTGTCCACCAAGACTTTTGGATGTATTGAAGCATCTGAAGAAAACATTGTATGCACGTGTAAGTCAGCGAGAATCAATCTTAATCAACTCTTTAGGCTTCTCAAAAAATTTGTAAGTTTCTCAACCCATTCTCCTTTGACGTCGAAAAATTTAAAAACAGCACTTTTCACTCTACAGGCCTTCCTGCATGCTTTTAAGATTTTATCCCCCCAGTTTTCGCTATCATTGAGCAGGAGCACATTTTTGTAGTCTCCTTGATTTATGTAGTTTTCCACCTGTGCTGCCACATACCTAACTGTTTCCTCATCGATTGGGCAGGGGGTTTCATGTTGTGAAAGGGGGTAAACCTCATCAATTTCTAAAGGTATAACGCCGAATGGGGCTTCATAAAAGCAGACTTTCAGAGAGTTTGGAAGTGTGCCAAAAACACTTTTTAAAACTCCAGCAAGAACTTTAAATTCTTTAGACCTGTGGAAGGGCTTATTTCTTGTTTGAGGCATAAGAATTAGGGTTTCAGCTTTTCTAAGGCTTGAACACCTTTCAAAAAGCCTTTTCTTATGTCTGACAACTTCTGGTCTTGCAAGTCCCACGTGGCTGAAGAAGAATAAGCCGCTTCTTTTAACGCTTGGACTGTGTTCTTCAATAAACTCTTCATATTTTTTCATTTTTTTAAGTGCTTGAAGTAGGGCTGGATGCCCATGTGCCCTGAGTTCCAAATGTTCCCAGAGGCTTCCTTCTTTTATTGCCTGTTTTATGCGTTTAATCTCTGAAAGGCACACGTATAGGTTGTGTTCTGCCAGGAAGGTTTGCCTCTCTCTCTCCGGCATTTCCATAACTTCTTTTGGGCTTTTCGCTGTACATTTTGGGCATGGGCATGGGAAGTATTCAAGCTCCTCAAGCCTGGCTGTACCTGTCTCTGTCATGTATCTTTTCTTCCGGGCGTAAATTGCGTAGGCTGCGGAGTCGAATAGGTCGCATCCTAGGGCTGCGGCTAGGGAAAACATGAAGGGATGTCCAGCTCCGAAAAGGTGGAAGGGTTTATCCATGGGCAGGTTCATTTTGGCAGTCATAATCATATCTGTTAAAATGTCGAAACGGTATGATTCCATAACCTCTGTGGGGCTTCCTAAAGCATAAATTTGGAATGGAAGCTTCCCCATTTCACAGGCTGACTTAGCCACAAGGTCTAAGTTGCGTCCTCCCTGTATGGGTCCAACCCATAAAATATCCTCTCTTGTCTTTATTTTGAAAAGCTTCCTAGCTCTTTCAATGGTTTCTTTTACTGTTTTTTCCGCGTGTTTCCTTGAAACCCTCCATCCTGTAGGCCAGTCTAGAATTGTCGCTATATCCGTGTTTATTCTTTCCTGATATTCAACAATTTCCTCCGGAGTTGTTTCAACATCTCCGTAAACTAGGATCTGATAGGCTCCAGAATCGGTCATTATGGCACCTTCAAACCCTAAGAAGGTGTGAACCCCACTTTTGATTGGCTCGTCTTTGAAGCGTTTTTTAAGGATGTAAGCATTTGTTATCAGGGCTTCGAATCCGAATTGTCTGCGTATTTTAGATGGAGGTATGACCTGTAAAGCGGGATTTACCACAGGAAGCAATGATGGAGTTTCTATAATACCGCTTTTGGTTTCCAGTTTTCCAATTCTTGCAAGAAGGTCTCTCTCCTTCACTTGGAAGTTCATGCGTGTTTCCAGACTGAAACCGTTAAACAAGCATATAAGATGTGGGCTTAAAAACTTGTAAACTTATATTCTCATATGTCATTTCATTTGTACCTGAGAGGAGACGCTGAGCTTGGCTTGCACCATTCAAATTGAAGAGGAGCCAGATCTTAAAGATCCTGTTTTAATTGAGGGTTTGCCAGGTATCGGATTTGTAGCCAACATTGTGGCTTTGCATTTAATACAGGAGTTAAATGCAAAGCGTTTTGGCAGAATTTTCTCGGCTTCTTTTCAGGATTTAGCTGTGACGACGGGCGATGGGGGGACGAGATCGCCTGTAAATGAGCTTTACTATTTTAGGGGGAATGGGAGAGGCCGCGACTTAATAATATGGTATGGCAACACTCAGGCTTTGACAACTTTTGGGCAGTATGAGCTTTGCGGCCGTGTTCTGGATATTGCTGAAAATCTTGGATGCCGTTTCCTCATAACCATTGGAGGCTTCAAAAAGGAGGAGGTTAAGGAGGTTCCTGAAATTTACTGTGCAGCTTCAGACAGGGAAACCCTTCAGGAAGCTTTAAAGCTTGGAACAAAAATAATGGCTGGGAACATTTTCGGCGTTGCAGGCATACTTGTGGCTCTTGGAAGCCTCAAGGGGTTTAAAGGATTTTCCCTTTTAGTTGAAACTCTAGGTGTTTATCCAGATGCTAACGCAGCTCGTTACGCCTTATCCGCCCTTAACAAGTACTTAAACCTAAACGTTAAATTGGAAAGGCTGGAGGTTGCAGCGGAGAAAACAGCTAAAATCCTCGAATCCTTCGGCTGGATCCGAACTGTTGGGGAGGAAAAGAAAAGGGAAGAGCAATTCCGCTGGTTCGTCTAGCCCTTAACTTCGCTTATGAACTGTTCATAAACTTTCTGCACTCTCTCTGCAGCAGGACCTGAACCTTCAACAACGCCTTTCTCAGTGACTTTAACCTTATCCATAACCCAAATGAAACCCTTATCCTCGTAAAGTCTAACCATTGTTGGAAAAACCCTTTCAAGGCGATCTGCTAAGGCTTTCAAGTCGAAAGGTTTCTCAACGCTTAAAATTTGGGCAACAACATTTCCACTTAGGAAAACTCTGTGAAGTTTTTTCCCCTCTTCATCTTTAGCCTCAGCAAGACAGAGGCTTAAATTGTCAGGGTTTATACCCAATAACGTTCCGCTGTACGTTTTACCATAAGTGGTGGAGACAATTACGTTTTTATCAATAAGGGCTGAAACTTCAGTGAAGTACCTTCTCTGAGCCGCTGACAACCATCAACCTCCTATGACGCTATAAAATGCATAAACCCATATTTTAGGGTTTAAACCTTCACAAATGTTATTTAGGGGGTAATAAACGCTATTATTCAAAGGATGGAACATATGCAGTTTGAAAGGCAGCGTGAAGCCCTTTATTCAAGGCTAAGCTTGGCAGAGTCAGACTTGACAGCAGCGTCTTCGGCTATAAGCCAGGTTGAGGCTAGGCTAAACCAAATAGACGGAGCCACAGCCTCTCTTCCGAGCAGACTTACATCTATTAGAAATCGTGGATACGCAGCCATGGGGCACCTTGAGAAAAGTATAGAACTATTGTCCAAAAAATGGGCTGAGGCTTCTCCAACCATTAGGCACTCTTTCTACACCAATGTTCAACCATTAACCTCCCAGATCAGGGCGCTTGAAGCGGAGGCTGGAAGGATAAGGGGTGAAATTGGAATGGGAAACATAGCCTTAAGCCACATGCGTATAAGCCGCCTTTCAACAGAAGCCTCAACCCTTAGAGCCCGCGTTGCAGGGGAAACGGGCAAAATCAACATAGCCCTCAACGAGTTTCTAGGAAGCATAAACGCCATAGACCGCGACCTAAAATTAGCTGAGAAAACAATGGAGCTTTTCTCATATGCCTCCTTCCAATTAAGGCCTGAAGAAACTCCAGTCTTCGCCATTGATGGGAAAATAATGACAGGGGAAAAATGTGAAGGCACGCTTTACTTCACAAACCAAAGGTTCATCTTTGAAGGTAAAAGGGAGGTTGTCCTTCAAAGAAAGCTTTTCATCGCCACAAAGAAGAAAACTGAAAGAGCTGTCCTCATAGAACAGCCCATAGGTGCCCTGCAGGAAATAACAAAAGGAAGAGTAGGCCTGGTGGCCTGGACTGGAATATACATAAGGTTTAAACCTGAACGCAGAATAGACGAGACGCCCTTTGACGTTAAAGACTGGGAGGCAGATGCCATAACAAGGTTTTTCCAGTACATAATAGGTGGAGAGGCAGAAAGAGACATAGCTTTAATAAAGGGCGTAGCAGTTAAAGAAGTGCCTACAATTCAAATGATACGGTGCCCAAACTGCGGAGCGCCATACACAAAGGAAATATATAAGGGACAAACCACGCTGCAATGCGAATACTGCGGAGCCTCGATAATGATAAAATAAGCCTACACTTAAACCTAAACAATAAATTGTTAAAGTTATGCTTTAATGTTCATTTTTCTCTCCTCTAAATTCTGTTTTAAGAAGACGGCAGTGTTAGGTTGTATGTCTTTGTAGACGACAACGTTTGGCCCAATCCAGCTGTTGCAGCCGACCTTTACTCCTGGCATAAGAAGCGCGTTCACTCCTGTTTTCACATTATCTCCTAAAATGGCGCCCAGCTTTGTTCTGCAGCTGTCTACGGGCTTATCTTTGATTTTCATTTTTATTGTTCCAGCGTCAAGCCTGTAGTTGGCTGTTATTGTTCCAGCGCCTAGGTTGCAGCCTTCCCCTATTACACTGTCTCCAACGTAAGATAAATGTCCAATATGAACGTTATCCATTATTATGCTATTTTTTATTTCGCAAGCATTTCCAATGCGCACTTTACTGCCAATGCTTGTATGGGGGCGTATGTAACAGTTTGGACCTATATCGCTTTCATCTCCAATGAAAGCTGGGCCTTCAACATAGGCTCCTGAGCGTACACGCGCTGTTTCCGCAACTGTAACAGGCCCAATTAAATGCGCGCCTACCTCCACATTCCCACGAACAGTGTGCTTCATTCTTGTAAGAGCCCAACAGTTAGCTTCAAGAAGGTCCCAAGGCCTTCCAACATCAAACCATTCATCCTTAAGTATCTGCGCTGCCAGAACAGGCTTTCCCTCCCTAATTAGCATGGTAATGGCGTCTGTAATTTCCCATTCACCTCTTGAAGAGGCTGAAATCCTCTTTGTCTTTTCAAAAATTTCTTTGGAGAAAACGTATATGCCGGCATTGGCAAGGTTTGAGGGAGCCTCCAGCCTGCTTGGCTTTTCAACTAAACTCTTCACTTGGCTTGTGGAATCAATTTCTATTATGCCGTAATCCTCTGGGCGTTCCACAGGAACCGCTGCAAGAGTGGCATAAGGCTTTTCTTTCGTGTGGAGTTCTATAACTCTGCTTAAGGCTTCTGGGGAGAAAAGTAAATCGCCATAAACAAGCGCGAAATCTTCACCCACATAGGATTCAGCAACGCTTAAAGCATGTCCAGTTCCAAGAACGGCTCCCTGCTCAACATATTGGATATTTAATCCCAATCCTTCTCCAAAGCCGAAAAATTTTCTTATGGTCTCTCCCATGTAATGGACAACTATTGTTACATCTTTAATTCCGCAGGTTTTAACAGCCTCTAAACAATGTTCAAGGAGTGGTTTTCCTCCTACACTTATCAAATGTTTAGGCCTAGTCAAGGTTATTGGACGAAGCCTAACTCCCTCGCCCGCAGCCAAAATGACAGCTTTCACCCTTAAGATCCTCCAGCTTTAGCCTATGTAAATTACTTCAATGAACCCTTTAAAATGCTCGTCCCCAGAACAACAGCCCATTAAACTCATCATAACTTCCTAAATCCATATTGAACCATCCGCCATATCTAACTATAGCAATTTTGTGGATATGTTCATTTGAGCATATGAGCTTTCTTATTTAAACTAGCATAGCGAGGCCTGCGCCTTTGTTGAGAAAAGGCATACAATCATAAATTTTCTTCTTAATAAAATTCCGCCTTCAGAGCGAAGCTTGTTGCGCATATAAGGGAAAATTTTGTACTTGTAAAAATTTGAAATATTTAGTACGGCATAATTTTAGACGAGGAAATTGAAAGTGGAGAAAAAGCTTCTGGTTATAGGGGTTGTGATAATTGTTTGCATCTTGTTAGGCCTTGCTTTCTTTAGGATGCAAACTCCAATTCCTACTTCAACGCCGACGCCCTCACCGACTCCAACGCCTTCACCTGTCTACACATCTGCTTTTTACCTACTCTTTAAGGATGAGCTTGGCATTTTTCTTGGAAATTTAACTGGCGAGTTCAGGGTAGTCCGAATCGATAACACCGCGCATTCAACATTCAAAATCACCCTTTTAAGCCTTAGACAGAATAGGTCCTACATTGAAACTTTGAGGCTGCTTACAACTTACACATTTTACATTTACGATGAGCAAGGTCCCAAAATAATGCCGGCGCCTCCGCTTCCTCGAAACATAACAATAAATGCTGAGGAGCAAATAACCCTATTCGACATTCCAACGAATATAAGCGATTACAAAGAGCCCATGGTGGTCTTTGGTTTCGCAAGGGATCCTACAATTTGGATTTATCTGTCAAACGGCCAAATATGCACATGGAAAGCACACCAAAACGAAGACGGTTCTTTCCCGCTTTGGTCAGGTGGACACGAGTGGCGCTTAAGAGACTTGATTGGCAAAAGCGAAAACGCCACCGCAACCATAACCCTCACCCTCTGCCGAATAATCTTAAAAACAGATAGAGACGTCTACTTTTTGGGAGAAAACGTGTCTATAATTCTCAAGAATATTGGAAACTGCAGCGTAAGAATCGGCGGCTACCCTGCATGGCAAATATTCACCTACCCAGAGGAAGAACCCGTCTACCCCATGGTCTTCGCCACCTTAGCCTGGACCTTAGAGCCCGGAGAAAACCATACATTCACATGGAACCTATACAACCAATTTAACAAAAGCTATTGCAATCCCGGAACATACGTTGTTAAAGACACTCAAGGCTGGGGATTATCCGCAAACTTCCCAGTAGTGTAAGCACAAAAAGATTAGGAAAAATAAATGAAACAATAAAAATATCAGATAAAACTGCAGAAGGCTCTCTTCTGCATCCTTCCCATAAAGCTCTAGCTCTTCAATCCTTATCAGTTCTATTCCAATAATTTTTTCTTTTACGACCTTAACATTGAATAAATCCATCCGCGAAAGGCTTTAAGCCATGCTTTTCACGGCTTTTATTCTGACTTCCTTTAATTATGCTTATAGCTTCATAGGTTTAATTGCTGAGTCCAGGAAAGGCTAGCAAATTTAGTAGCACTTGCTCATGTTCTAAACAATGTCCAGTGGCAATATACCCTTGCTTGTGCTGTATCTTCGAATGACTGGCTTGTTATGAAATGAAGCAAAGCTTAGGATGATGCAAGATTCCACGGTTAACCTTAGACTCCGTACGCATGTTGTAACAAAAGAGTGGAAAGGAGTAGTTCTTGCTTTTTTGTGGAGTTTTTCTTTTATTAAGCTTATAAGAGCTTTGATCCGGCAAAACAGCTAAAAAGTTAAATTCGCTGAAAAGAGATGGTTAAGACCACAAGTTCTGAAATAATATGGGCCGGGCCGGAGTTGAACCGGCGACCTCAGCCTCGTAAGGGCTGCGTCCTAACCAAGCTAGACGACCGGCCCTCGAATCGCTCATTATCGCTCATTATCGTTTTATATGAGGATTGTTATTACGCCGTAGTCTTTAGAGTTTTCTGCTTGTTCCTTGTTCGATGTTAATTGTGGTGCTTCGGTGTTTATTCCTGGGGCTATGAAGAGACATCATAGATTTTCATTTTATGTTTCACTATTTCTAAAGCTTTTGGTAAATGCTTTACTTGCGATATTATTTTGACTATTTTTGGCATGTATTTATTATTTTCTTAGCAGTTTCAAGATCAACCTCATCTCTAAGCATCTTTTTTACTAATGCTTTTGCTGTTTCTTTCAAAGCTATATCTAAGGTTCCGCAGCCCTCTTTTATATGCTTTCTAACATTATCCCAGCATTCTTCTTTGGCTATGTATTTAATTAGAGCTGAAGAATCAATGACTTTCACGATCTTCCCTCACGGATTTTTCGGTGAATCCCCTCTAGGAAGGCTTAACGTTTTCAAGAATTTTCCTCATGGTTTCTGTTTCCTCTTTTAGTCGGAGTTTCCAGAGGAGTTCTTCTCTGAAATGTTAATATCTGCTTTCTCAAGGGTTTCTTTAATCTCCTTTTTCACATGGCCTGCGAGGGTTTTGTTGCATTATGTTTATTTATTGTAAACTTAAGTATACAAACTTATATTTTCCCGCACTTTTCCAACTCTCATAGTGAACACACAAAATATTAAAACCCGCACTTAAACACTATTTCGGCGATAACCAAAGGTGATGCTTTGAAAAAAATAGTAGTCACAGGGGCTGGTGGACCTGCTGGAATAAACTTTATAATGTCTCTTCGCCTCGCCCCGGAAAATATTTCCATTGTGGGGACGGAAGCGAATGAGCATTTCATTTATTTGGTGCCAACTGATAAGAGGTATCTTGTTCCAAGAGCTGAAGAAGAAAATTACATCGATAGGTTAAATGAAATTATTAGAAAAGAGAAAGCTGAATTTGTGCATGCCCAAACTGACGCTGAAGTGACTGTTGTTTCAGAAAATCGTGAAAAAATTGAGGCGAACGTGTTCTTACCGTCGAAAAATACTGTTAAAATCTGCCAAGATAAGCTTGAATCTGCCAAAATCTGGATGAAGAAAGGTGTTCCTGTTGCAAAAACTATGGGTATTCTCAATGGAAGGGATGTTGACAAGGCTTTTGAGGAGTTTGGCAGCCCCATTTGGATAAGGGCGCGGCACGGTGCTGGTGGAAGGGGAAGTACGCCAGCCTACAACAAAGAAACTGCTCTCTCATGGATTAATTATTGGAAGGCACGCGGCATGAAATGGGAGTTCATAGCTCAAGAACACTTGCCGGGAAGAAACATAGGCTTCCACAGCCTCTGGAAGGATGCAGAACTTGTGACTTCGATGGCTAGAGAACGCCTAGAATATATATATCCCCATCTTGCGCCTTCGGGAGTGACGGGCACGCCAGCTGTCCAAAGGACCATTCATGATGAGAATGTAAACAAAATCGCAACAGAGGCTGTTCTCGCCGTAGACCCAAACTTTAATGGAATAGCATGCGTAGACCTAAAAGAGAATAGGAAGGGCACTCCATGCGTCACGGAGATTAACGTTGCAAGAATGTTTACAACATCGTTTTTCTTCTCATATGCTAGCAAGGTTTTAGGTAAGGATTACTATGCGAATATTCCGTACTTGTATGTTAGACTCGCTTTTAAGGAAAAAATTCCAGAAATCCCAAAATACAACATTTTACCAGAAAATATTTACTGGATACGCCATATCGATGCACCAGCAAAACTTGTTAAGAATGAGCAAGTCATTGGAGAAATGGGTGTATACTGATACCAGGTTTCTGTAACGAATTCTAACATAGCGACATATCTAGACAAGGATTTAATTAATCTAGAAAAGTATATACGTATGTACATGTATACACAAAAATGATATTTATGAAAACCTTAACTGTTAAAGTGGATGAGGAACTTAGAGAGAGTATGAGAAGACTGAGGCATGTGAACTGGAGTGAGGTGATAAGGGAGTCTATCAGAAGGAAGATTGAAGAGGAAAACGGACGCAATATTGCGGAGGCTGTCTTGATAAATGAGAAACTTAGGAAGGCGGCTCCAAAAGGTTGGGACAGCACCAAGGTGATAAGAGAGTGGCGTCTCCGAAGGTAGTTTTAGACGCATGCGTGGTAGCCAAATGGTACCTTAAAGAAGAATACAGCGAACACGCATTGAAGCTCCGTGATGAATACGTTTCGGGACATATAGCCGTAATTAGTCCAGCTTTGTTAGAATATGAAGTTTTAAATGCTTTGAAATATAGCGGGGTGTACTCGAAGCAGGAACTTATAGACATTTCACGTTCATTAAATAAGTATGGCTTTGAAATTTGGAGACTTAAAGGTCGGTTGAAAGAAGAGACGGTTAGATTAGCAGCCAAATATGATATAACTGTTTATGACGCAAGTTATTTGGCATTGGCCACTACCATGAAGGCTAAATTTTATACGGCTGATGAAGAATTGCTGGAAAAGGTCGCCAATCTTAAAATAGTTAAACACCTGAAAGATGTGACTGCAAAGTATAAATGAATAGGCAAAAGCAAAAACTTTGGAATGCAGTTGAGGTTGGTGCATGAAAATTTGGTATGATGCGTGTACTGGAAAACATGTGCGATATGGCTCTGCAATAGCGAAGAGGCTTAGAGAAAAAGGATATGAAGTCATATTAACAACGCGAAGACACTCGGATACGGTGAATTTAGCAGCACTATTAAAGGAAGATTTCATTGTTGTTGGTAGATACGACCCAAGGTCGCCAATGTCGAGGCTTAAAGAGAGTTTAAAGCGTCAATTGCTTTTCTGTAAAATGTTTGAGAAAGAGGTTCCTGACGTAGCTATTTCACATCGCTCCGTCGAATTATGTAGAGTAGCATTTGGACTGGGAATACCAAATATATCTACTCATGATACAGTGCATGCAGAGGCTGTTAATAGATTAACAATGCCTTTAATCAATTTCTTGGTGGTTTCAAAAGCCCTTCCTAAAAGCTCAGTTGAGAGTTATGGAATGAAAAAGATTTTCTGGTTTGATGGTGTGGACGAAGTTGCATGGATAAAAGGCTTCAAGCCCGAGGTTAAATACCATTATGCTAAACCTTTGATTGTGGTTAGACAGCTTGAAGCAAAGGCGGCTTACGTCAGAAGCAAAGTCGACTGGACAAAGATATTGGCAAAAAAGTTAAC
>JAVZIQ010000029.1:0-21375 GCA_038871175.1 Bathyarchaeia archaeon
TAAAGTTCTTGAGGAAGGTAAGAAACTTGAGGCTGAAACCGGTCAGCCCAGCCTCTCCATACTAAGCCTTGACATTTTGGTAAACCTTTACGGCGAGAAAAATTGTTGGGAAGTCATGAACTTAACTGCTACAGAAGCCAGAAACGCTGAAGCAGCCATGCTAATCCTGGCTAAGGCAGGCTTCAGACACTTAGTCATCAAGCTCAGCCCAATGGCTGACATTTACCTACGCTTAATAAGGAAGCACGGCTGCCTGCTGCTTTACGGAGTGAAACCTAGAACAGGCCTATACATAGTTGAAGCAGACACAGGGAAAGGTTTTACCATACCTAAACTTACACCTATGCTTTAATGGAATAAACTCACGAAAAATTTGAAGAGAGAATCCGTTTTAAACGAAAAGGCTGCCTCCCACCTACAATTTAGGCGTAGAGAAAGCTGCAATTGAAGGTTATATGAGGTTAGCTTAATTTTAGCGCGTTGTCTAGCTTTGTTTTATGCTTTTCAGAGCTTTTATCCCGGTGGTATGTACATTTTTTAAAATGTTTTTCGCCTTTTATTGCTGGAGCAGCCTTTTACTCTTCTTTTTCGGCTTTATCAAGGTATTGGGATAGCCTTAAAGAAAGCTTTTCTTTACTATGGCTAGTTTCACTTTGGTTTGGGATTTTGGTTTTCGGTAGAAGTCGCCTGGACTGTTTACACGCTTCTACTAGGCTTTGAATTGCCCTATCCGTCCGTTGCCGACGTTTTTTGCTAATCGGCTATCTTCCAATTTTCACTGCCCTTTTTTATTTATGGAAAAAGTTTTTACATGCATTTTCAAACAAGATTGTGTATTCGGTTGCAGTGGCTGTTCCTATTTTGGCTGTTTTGTCTTCTCCATTCCTGCGAAGCCTGTTTGGAGCTCGAGAAAGTTTAGCAATAATCTTCATAGAATTTCTAAACGCACTTTTTGAATAAGGAGCAAAAATCATCGAAAACGCAATAATAAAAAGCCCAAATACTAAAAAAGGAATAAAAAAGACGTAAAGAAAAATCCAAACTCACAGATTATCTGAAAAAACACCCAAAATATTCCCTCAGTTGTTGATAACGGAAAATCAAAAGTCAAGATAGATAAGAGGGATTTTGCGGAGAAATCTCGAGGGTGTTTTAGAAAAAGTGGTTTTCAGTTTTTAAAGATTATCCGAAATGTTTTAAGATGCGATTAGGCTTTAAAGGCTGTTGGGCAGGTAGAGAGTTTTGGAGTTGAAGGTTTTTACGCTTCCAACATGTTCGAGCTGCGAGGCAGCTAAGCGGGTTGCTTTAGAGGTCTGTAAAAAGTTTAATATAGCCTTTAAAGAGGTGGATCTTACAACTAAGGGTGGTTTGGAAGAGGGATTAGCATTTCAAATAATGAGTGTTCCAAGCATAGTTTTTAACAACGAGGTTATTATTAGAGGAAGGTTAATTTCTAGAGAGAAGCTTGAAGAGGAAGTACGGTTTAGAATTGAGAAATCTGACAGTTCTTTGCCAGGAAAGGTTTGAACGCTGATTGAAATTTTTATGGTGATTAAAACTATGTCGAAGCTTAAAATCGCTTTTACCGCTTTTCATTATGCTGAAAAAATAAAGACAAACTTGATTCTAGCTTCAAACCTTTTAGAGACGTTAAGCCAAATGGATTTTGCGGATGTTTCAGGTGGGGAGAAAATTTTGGCTGCTTACTTTAATGCCTTGATGGCTGAGGTAAATATTGCTGCTAACGCCTCGCAAATTGAAGGGTTCAGAGAGGTAAATCTGAAACTGGAAGACACGGTTGAAAAGATAAGAAAGCATAATTATGCAGATGCTGAGAGGCTTGTTTCAGAGGCTATATGCATAACCACGACGCAAGGAAGCCGTGCAGCCCAAACTCTTAGAGAGGAGGGCCTAATCTAGAAGATTTAGCTCTCTCAAAGTGGTATAGGTATTCCTGAGCGTACCCTGCATACTTTCCGAAATATTTTCTACCAAAAAGGCTTAGCGTTTCATATTCAAAAGCTGTTAAAGACCTTTTAACAGAGATTTTTCTTACAAATTTCTCTTCAAAATGCTCTGAATAGTATTTTAGAAGGACGCGTTTAATCCAAACGTCTACGGGAAAAGCCTCAAGCTTTTCAAGGGAGAAGAGGGCAACACAGTCAGCCACTTTATAGCCTACTCCTGGAAACTTTAAAAGTGCTGCTCTAGCCTTCTCGAAGCTTTCATTTTTTAAACTTTCAATTTTGAAATCTTGTCTAAACACTTCTTTGGAAGTTTCAAAAACGTATTTTGCCCTGTAACCTAAACCGCAAGCAGCCAAATCCTTCAAGTTTGCCTCTGCCAGTTTTTCAGGGGTTGGAAAAGTATAGAACTTGTAACCGTCAAGAAATATTGGACTTCCAAATTTTTGAGATAGGTTTTGGAGCATACGCCTAATTGCCTTTATGTTCTTAAATGTTGCACATATATATGATATTAGACATTCCCATGGATCCTGACGTAGGACTCGCAGTCCTCTCAAGGCTTCAACTGCTTTTCCAACATTTTTGTCCTTATTAATTTCGCATAATATCATCTCTAAATTATCTTCAAGCCTGAAATATTCCCTTACAAAGTTGAATTTGACGTTTTCAAACTCGAGGGTTTTGCCCCTTTGCCTTATCTTAAAAACCCTGTCTTTAACTGCACCGTACCACCAACCATCTATCTTTTCCCATCTGAAGGCTTGTCCACAGCTAAGGGTGTTCTCCAGGCTGAATGGAAGAAAATTGTTTAAGGATATTCTCATGCTTTTCCCTTAAGGTTTATCCATGAACTGTCCAGGTTTTGGAATCTCAAGGGGCAAGCCCTTTCTCTCTCGAATCTGCCTAATAACTTCCAATGCAATATTTTCAGGAGTTTTCTCCCAGTGGCTGAAGAGGCTTTGCCAAAAGACACGCCCAGAAGTGGCTGAACGCATCTCATTTGATAAACCGAAGGCTTCAGAAACTGGAATATATCCCGTAATAATTGTTAATGCATTTTTCCGCTCTGAAGACAGTATCCTGCCACGTTTCCTCACTATAACACTGAAACACTCTCCAATAAGGCTTGTGGGAACAGATATCTCAATTTTGTAGATTGGTTCAAGGATAACTGGTTTAGCTGTTAAAAAAGAGCCCAAAATTGCCCTGCGTATAGCAGGCATTATCTGAGCTGAGCCACGGTAAGCTAAATTTTCATGAAATTGGGCGTCAACAAGCTTAACTTTTAATCCCCTTACAGGTTCTTCACAAAGGGGTCCAGCCTTACACGCCCACCTAAACCCTCTAACTATGGCGTCTAATTCTTCACAGAAATTTTCGAAACCTTCCTTCAAGTTTAATAGTATGTTTTTATGCATATCCACTGCTAAAACTCTTCCAGCCTCTTCACGGGGCCACCCAGCCTCTTTTAACAAAACTTCTGCGATCTGCGTTAAACTCATAGCCTCTGTTATCTCGCTTTTCTCCATTAGATCTAAAACCTTCTCTTCTAAAGGCTCCACCTGAACCCAAAAAATGTTATGCTTGTTTGGAGTTTTAGCCACGGCTGTTATGCCCTTTGCCGTAACGCTTTCCCTGTATACCGCCATAGGCTTTGAGGCTGCAATTTCTATTCCTCCTCCGTAAACTCTTAAGAATTTCACTGCAACTTCCAAGTGAAGCTCGCCCATGCCGCTTAGCAGATACTCGCCTGTTTCCTCATTAACTGTCGAGGAGAGATTTGGATCTTCAAGGGTAAGCCTGCTGATAGCTTCCACAAGACGTGGCAAATCCTCAGGGTTTTTCGGTTCAACTGCTACTGTTATAACAGGCTCCGAAACATATTTTATCATTTCAAATGGAACCATCACGTCCCTATAGGCTGGGTTGACAACGGTCTCTCCAGCCATGGCAGTTTCTAATCCTGAAAGGGCCGCAATGTTGCCAGCGGCCACTTTATCTACATTTTCTCTGTAAGGCCCCATATAAATGGAAACCCGTTGGACGCTGTGCAACTTTCTTGTTCCCAGAAGATAAACATGGTCTCCCTCATGAACAGATCCTGAGAAAAGCCTTCCAGTAGCTACAACTCCAGAGCCGTTTCCTAGCTGAGCCGCTGTTATACACAACACCGTGGGCCCCTCATTGCTGCAGTTCAGCATAGCCCTTCCAATTTCAGAGTTAGGGTCTCCCTTCCATATTTTTGGCAGACGGTATTTTTGGGCCTCTAAGGGGTTTGGAATTTTTTCGATAACCATGTCCAGTATGGCTTTGTGAAGGGGGATAATCCTTTCAAGGTTTTGATGTTCGCCTCTTTCATATGCCTCAATGATGTCGCTGATTTTTATGCCGGTTTTCTGCGCTGTTTTCAATGTGAATCCCCATCTGTGGAGGGCCGATCCGAAAGCCACAGTGTCTTTTTGCGGGTCAACTTTCCATTTCACCTTAAACTCTGGCTCTCCGTAAATTTCAATTAAATTGTTGAAATCCATTATTATTCGGATAAGCTTCTTTTGAATTCCAGCAGCTTTCAACTTCATCTCTCTGATTAGCCTGTCAACCTTATTTATGAAGAGGACAGGCCTTACTCTTTCCTCCAGGGCTTGGCGTGTCACAGTTTCTGTTTGAGCCATAACTTCCTCAACGGCGTCTACAACTACAACTGCGCCGTCTATGGCCCTTAAAGCCCTTGTAACCTTACCTGTGAAATCTACATGTCCAGGGGTGTCCACCAAGTTTATAACGTATGGGCATCCATCTCTTTGATGGAGGAGGGAAATATTAGCTGTTTTAATTGTTATTCCACGTTTTTGTTCTTCATCAAGATAGTCTAGGGCTCTAGCCTCGCCTGCTATTTTAGGGGATAGAAGCCCAGCTCCAGCTAGAAGGGAGTCGGCCATGGTTGTTTTCCCATGGTCTATGTGGGCTATGATGCCTATGTTTCTTATATTCTCCTTTCTCTCCATAATTTTGAGGATTTCAGCTGTCTGCTTAAACCTTGGCAAGCAGAACCACCTTGGACACATCTCTTTACTCGAGTTTCACTGTTCAAGAGACACGGTTTTATGTTCTTAAAAGTGTTGTGGGTTTCACGCAAAAAGTTAATATGATGCATTTTCACTTCAATGTAGCCTACGAAGGCGTGAAACTGCAATGTTAAAAGGAACAGGGAATTCAATTTATAGTTTAAGTTTTAATAGTTCACATGCTAGAGCGGGGAAGGTTTAGTCATGGGACGTTACAGGCAAGTTGAAGAAATAGTTAAGCTTATGAACACTCCTGAGAGGATAAGAAACACAAGCATCATAGCCCATGTTGACCACGGTAAGACAACACTCTCAGACAGCCTTCTAGCAGCAGCTGGAATTATAAGCGAACAGGTGGCTGGACAAAAGCTTTTCCTAGACTCTTGGGAGCTTGAACAGAAGAGGCAGATGACGGTTTTCGCCTCAAACATAAGCCTTGTCCACGAATTTAAAGGCGTAGAATACCTAATAAACCTCATCGACACCCCTGGACACATAGACTTCAGCGGGGCTGTAACGAGAAGCCTCCGCGCCGTAGACGGAGCTTTAGTGGTCGTTGACGCTGTTGAGGGACCCATGACGCAGACGGAGACTGTTTTGATGCAGGCTCTACGTGAAAGGGTTAAACCCATACTCTACATAAACAAGGTGGACCGCCTCATAAAAGAGTTGAAGCTAACCCCAGAGGAAATACAGAAAAAATTTGCAAAAATAATTGTTAGAATAAACAACATTATTGAAAAGTACGCCCCTCCAGAACATAAAAGTGACTGGCAGGTCAAAGTTGAAGATGGAAGAGTTGCCTTCGGCTCAGCCCTCCACAAATGGGGTTTAAACCTTCCCCACATGAAAGTTAAAGGCATAACCTTCAAGGATATAATTGACGCCTACACTGGAGAACCTGAAGAAATCGCAAGAAAAGTTGAAGCGTTAAGCAAGAAAGCTCCCCTCTATGAGCCCATACTGGACATGTTCTGCGAGCACCTTCCAACTCCTATTGAGGCACAGCCCTACAGGCAGAGCCAAATATGGCCTGGAAACCCTGAAAGCCCTGTTGGAAAGGCTATGGCTAAAGTTGATCCAAACGGCCCCCTTTTAATGTGTATAACCACCATTGAGGTTGACCCCCACAGCGGCGTTGTTGCAATAGGCAGGGTTTTCAGCGGGGCCGTTGAAAGGGGAAAAACAGTTCGCCTAGTAAACAGCCGCCAGAAGGGAACAATACAGCAGGTTTACATGAGCATGGCCGCAGACAGGGTTATTGTAGAACGCATACCAGCTGGAAACATAGCGGCATTGTCAGGCCTTCCATCACTCCACGTTGGCGAAACCATAGCTGAAGAAGGCTTTGAAGTCCATCCCTTTGAAGGGCTGAAATATGTTTCAGACCCCGTTGTCACCGTGGCTGTGGAGCCTGAAAACGTTAAGGATCTACCCCTCTTCGACAAGGTTATCCATAAGCTAACCCTTGAAGATCCAAACCTCCACTTTAAAATAGACAAGGAAAGCGGACAGTACTTGCTAAGCGGAATGGGGGAGCTCCACCTTGAAGTAACAGCCTACCGAATGCAGGAGGCTGGTTTAAAAGTTAGAATAAGCAAGCCCATTGTGATTTACCGTGAAAACATAAACCGGAGCTATAAAGGACCACCAATAATGGGCAAGAGCCCCAACAAACACAACAGGCTATGGGTAACGGTTGAAAGGCTTCCAGAAGAGGTTATAGAAGCCATAAAAACGGGAAAGATTAACGAAATGCAAACCAGAGATGAAAGACAGAGAATACTTACAAAGGAGTATGGATGGGCAACGGAAGACGCGCGCAACGTCATAGCAATAGAAGGCACAAACATTCTCGTAAACAGGATAAAGGGAAGACAGTATGTAGAAGAAATTTTAGACCATGTGAAGTCAGGTTTCAGAGACGCAGTGGCTACAGGAGTCTTGGCAAAGGAACCCTTCTACGGTATAAAAGTAAACCTTGAAGATATATTAATTCACGAAGACCCAGTGCATCGGGGGCCAGCTCAAATTCTGCCTATGACATGGCGTCCTATATGGTGTGCCTTCCTCCTAAGTGAGCCTAAACTGCTTGAACCCATAATGAGCTTTGAATGCAAGGTTCCAAACGACTATGTAAGCCCAGTAATTTCAATAGTGCAAAAGCGCAGAGGAAGAATCTTAGACATGGTCAACGAGGAAGACATGGTTATAATTAAGGCGGAAATGCCAGTGGCTGAATCCTTCGGAATAGCAGACGAACTGCGATCCTCCACGCAGGGAAGAGCCTTCTGGGCAACACAGTTCAGCCGTTGGGCTCCAGTGCCCGAATCCATGCAAGCCGACGTAATAAGGCAGATACGTGAACGCAAAGGATTAAGCCCAACACCGCCGAAAGCAGAGGAATTCTACGAGGAAGAATAGAAACCCATCAAAACCTCTTTCCCATTTACACGCCAAATCTCCACGACGCCCTAATGTTTTATTGTCCCAAAGCGGCTGGAGAAGCCTTAAATACAATCTTATGCCAGTTAATTTTCTTCCCCCAACTCATAGGACGGGCAAAAGGTGGCTGATTTGCAGGAAAACAACTGTGCAAAAGCAAAACTTTTCGGCTTTTCACCAGAAAAGGGCAGATGGCTTCTAGTAGTGGCCGGATTAATAATAGAACTCTGCCTCGGAGCCATATATTCTTACAGCATCATTTCCGTTCCTTTGAAAAGAGTGTTTGAGAATCCGCCTCCACAAGGCTTAGGCTTGAAAGTAACGGCCACAGAGATGCAGATTCCCTTCATAGCCTTTTTATTAATTTTCGCCCTGGCAATGCCCATGGTTGGAAAGTTCATTGACAAGTACAGCCCTAGAAAAGTGGCTGTTGTCGGCTCAGTCTTCGTGGGGCTTGGATGGTTCCTAGCATCTTTCGCAAATTCTCCATCAACCCTAGTTTTCCTCTACGGGGTGATAGGCGGATTAGGAGTAGGCATCGTATACAATTGTCCAATAACAACAGCAGCAAAATGGTTTCCAGATAAGAGAGGTTTAGCTGTTGGCTTAACAGTTTTAGGATTCGGCTTCTCAGCGGCGATAATAGCGCCTTTTTCAGATTTCCTCGCTGCAAACTTCGGAGTGCATTTGATGTTTCAAACTCTTGGAATACTATTTTTCCTGCTAATCCTAATTTTCGCCCTATTCCTCAGGCTTCCACCAGCGAATTGGAAGCCAGAAGGATGGACCATGGATCAGACAAAGGCCGCTACAAAGGCTGAACTGGCCAGAAACGATATGATTAAAACGAAGAGTTTCTACGCCCTTTGGATATGCTATACCATAGGAACCCTCGCAGGCCTCATGGCAATAGGAGTTTCTAAGCCTGTAGGTTTAGAAGTTGCGGGAAACGCAGGCATATCCGAGTTGGAAATTTCAAGTGTTTTAACAGCCTTGGCCATACCGTTCGCATTCTGCAACGGGTTCGGCCGTCCCCTTTTCGGCTGGGTAACAGACAAAATAACTCCTTTGAAAACAGCTATTCTCTCTTTCATTCTGATTTTCATAGCCTCTGCACTTGTTTTCACAAACCCTGCATCAATACCCGTTTACGCCATTTCCTTTGCAATTCTATGGCTAAACCTCGGGGGATGGCTTGCAATCGCCCCAGCTGCAACTGCAAGCTTTTTCGGAGTGAAAGACTATGCGAGAAATTATGGGCTGGTTTTTACAGCCTATGGCGCCGGAGCTGTTATCGGCAACACATTAGCTGGACAGGCAAGAGACCTTTTCGGTGCATATGTGATGGTTTTCCCATACGTCATGGTTCTAGCGGCGCTTGGAATAGTAATATCCCTTATCGGATTAAAGCCGCCTAAAACAAAATAAAAAGCATTAAATCCCTTTAAAGCGCATATAAAGCAATTATAGTTTATTGTTGGTACGGTTTCCATTTATGTAATAAATCTTTTGATGTTACTTTATAAATTTAAACGTATAAGGGCTGATAAGATTTTGGATAGAAACTGGGAGATTTGAATGGTTGCTGAAGGCTTAAAAGTTTCAATTGAAAAGCTTAACGAGGAGCCTTATTCCTTGATGTTATGTTATCCAAAGCCTAGCCCTAAAGAGCTGAATCGACGTATTAAAGAGTTGAGGAGGCTTAAAGTTACAGGCTTAGGTTTTATTGGTGAAAAAAGAGTTTTTAACGTGCCTGTTTTGGGTAAAGGCTGTGTGGGGCTTGTGGTAATCGCCTATAGGGATGGGGAGAGGGCTGCCCTTAAAATTCGAAGGGTTGATGCAGACCGTTCCATGATGAAGCATGAAGCCCAAATGCTTAAGGCAGCTAACGCCTTGGATGTGGGGCCGAGGCTAATAAATGTGAGCAGAAACTTTCTTTTGATGCAGTTTATTGAGGGAGACTTGCTTCCCAAATGGCTGGAGAAAACTCGCGGAAAAGGGCGTTTAAGGAGGGTTTTAAGGGATGTTTTGGAGCAATGTTGGCGTCTTGACATGGCCCATCTAGATCATGGAGAGTTAAGCCATGCTCCTAAACATATAATTGTGGACGGCCGAGACATACCTTTCATAGTGGATTTTGAAACGGCAAGTTTAAACAGGAAACCTGCAAATGTAACCTCTCTTTCCCAGTTCCTCTTCATAAACGGTCCAGTGGCTGAAAAGGTAGCTGAAAGGCTTGGGGGAAAGGATAGAAACGCCATAATCAAGGCTTTGAAACGTTATAAGTCTTTAAGAAACCGTGAAAGCTTTGAGAAAATTTTGGAAATATGCGAGATTTAAGCTTAAACTTATGTTATGTTAAGAGTCTGTCTTGAAATATGGGGTGAGTGACTTTTTAGAGAGCCTATATAGGTCTTTCAAGAAGTTTTAATGAAGTTTGTTGAAAAGGTTTAAAGCATAGAGTTTAAAATTAAGCCTGGGGTCTCCATGGCGATTAAAAGGGAAGAAATTCAGGAGATAGTTAAAAAATATAAGGAGCCTGTAGGTTTAAACTTGGGCTCCCACTCCGCCCTAGATGCTTGGCAGGGACAACGCAACTATGGGTTGAGAAGCATTATTTACACAACACCTGGAAGGGCGCGTATTTACCTTCAAAACCCAATGATTGGAAAGACAGATGAGGTCATTGAGGATCTGCCAAGTCTTGTTAGGAGAGACTTAAGAGTTGTAAACGACCCGAAAGACATAAAAAAGAAAGGCGACTGGAAAAGTGTAATTTTAATTTTAGAGAAATATTCAGAGATTGTCAATTATGTTGACGAGCTTTTAGAGCTGGAATGTTTACAGATACCGAACAGGGCTTTCTCGGTTTATGTAGGCGGGGATGAAAATTGCAGCGTTATAGAGAACAAGTTCGCCGTACCAATTTTGGGTTCGAGAACTCTCCTTAAAATTGAAAACAGAGGGGAAATTGAGAAAGATTACTATTGGTTTGCTGAACAAGCTGGCATTCCATATCCCAAATCCTATAGTTATGAAGTCTATAAGGGCGGAATAAGGTTTAAAGAGTTCATAAATGAGCCGATGCTTTTGAAGGCTGAACATGCCTACAGGGTTTTTGAGAGGGAGTTCATTTTCGCCGCAGACTCAAAAGACTTAGAGGAGAAAGTTTCAAGGGAAGTTAAGGCTGGAAACCTTAATAAGGAGTCTTTGGAAAAAGCCCGTGTAGAACAAATCGTCCTAGGACCCCACGCCAACTTCAACTATTTCTATTCTCCCATAGATGCAAAAAGCGAGTGGGGCGACGTTGACGATTGGTTTTCAAAACTCTACAATGTAAGCCTTGAAGAGGCTAGAATTTGCCTTGCAAACCAGTTTCTATCAATAGATGAGCGAAGAGAGACAATCCTCGACGGTTTGAAAAGGCTTCCCACAGATGTCCAGCAAAAAATAAAGAAGATTCCATCATTCGAAGTCACCGCCCATGCAATGCTGAGTTTAAGAGAATCTTTAATAAAGGACGTTCAACGCTACGCAGACCGCTTCCTCCTAGCATGTCGTGAACACGCCTATCCAGGAATAATTGGAGCATGGTGCTTGCAGACGCTTATAACATGGGATCGAATATCAAAATATGAAGTAAAGCCAACGTTAAAACTTGACTTCACAAGCGGTGCAGAGGCTAAAACACCCGTAGACTACGGCTTATACGACGTCCCAGAAGCAGGGGATCCATACATGCATATACCGGTAACTCAAGATGTAGCCTTACGACACGGCGGCGGGACAAACGTCCACATGGGAGTAGGCTCCCAATACGCAAATGCCAAGTATAAGAAGCCAATGAGCACCGGAGACCGCATAGCTTTAGAAATTAGACGCGGATGGAAAACAAAACAGCTACATGAACTCGTCACGTAAAGCCGAAATTTTTACATTCTTTTATGACCTCTGAAAGCTTTGGGACATCGAAAAATTTTACGCCTGTCATCTCGTTCGCAGCCGCCATATACATTTGACTTATAATCCTTTTCAGTTCCAAGTCAAGTTTTGGGGGTTCCATTTTAACATGCTTCCTCCAGTCTTCTATGCCTCTCTCCTTAGCCGTTTTCTTGGCTTCCTCTACAATTTCAGACCAGCCAATACGCCTGTAATACTGTCGGGCAATCTCCTTGCTTACATGGAAGCCCTCATAGGTGAATCTACACTCATCCAATGTACCTACAACATCAACCACCATAAGCCTCCGCTTAGGATCAAAGGCTAACTCTATCTTCCCATCCTCATTCACTAATCCCGCCTTAGATGCTATTTCACTGATGGTGTCATTAACCCTTGAAAGTAATGATTTAATCTCCTCAACTTCTAATTCTGTTAAACCTGAAATCTGCATTGCCTCAGTCCATGAAACATATCTATCACCCGCCTCAAGCTTCGTGCTCACATCAAATATGGGCTTTTCAAGCCTCATACCCGGCTTAGGCTCATGTTCCAAACCTAAATCTTTAAGGGTTACTAAACCCTGCTTAAGCCTTTTAAAAACTGAAGAGCCTTCGGGCAGGCCATTCCTATATATTATCTCAAGTGGAATAAGGAAATTGGTAAGTTTGGAAGTGTAAAGGCTATAATCATATTTCATTACTCCCCCTTCAAAATAGGGTTTAGGCTTATACACGTTTACAAGGTTAATTTCCATGACTTTTGAAGGTTTTTCAAGTTCATCGAAGCGCCTAACGCGTCCTTCAATGTCTATAACTCCCCGATAATGTGTTCTCACACCCCTTTCCTCAAGTTTTTCGAAACAGTAGGCACCCATCATGCATAGGGCTTCACCCTTACCTTCTATGTGATCCGGCATTTCACCCCAGTCGAAGACTGAGTAACGGTCTGAAAAGTGGAATCTGCCTACTCCCATCTCATGCCGTGTAGGCCTCCTTACAACCTCCAAGTCTTTAACACTTCCCATAACCTTCTACTCCATCATTTTTCTTGCAGCCTCATCTGCCTTTTCAACTTCCAATTTTTTTGAAAGCTGGTAAGCCCTAACATTTCCAGCCATTGCTTTATTTTTAAGGCCTAAGATTTTAGCCGCCATTAAAGCTGCACTTTCAGGTTCAATTGTCACAGTTAAACCCACACCGCTTGGAACCCTCAGCGAGGAGAATACGTCGACGCCTGCAAACTTTTCAGAATATGGCGGACATGCAATCACAGGCTTAGAGGTGTTTGCGTCTACGAAGGCGCTCAGGGCGTTTGACCTTCCAGCAACAGTTATGTAAACAACAGAATATTCCTCATACTCTTTAAGGATTGAGAGAACTTTTTCAGGCGTTTTATGGGCTGAAGCCACACGAAACTCATATTTAATGTTTAAAGTCTTCAAATGTTTGGCTATTTCCCTAGCCCAATCCATATCCCTACTTGAACCCATCAATATTATAGCCCTATCCTCCATACAAGCCGCACCCTCTAAAACGCCTAATAACTCAAACAACTAATTAAAAATTCTCAACGTAAAATGCGAATGTCAATAGCGACTCAAGGATCTGCGCTAAATTTTTAAGCCACTTAAATCACGGTTTTTAAGGGTGAAAGCCGTGAAACCTCAGAGGCGTAGGAAAAGCCTAATAGATGAACTTTTCGGAGGATCTTTATTCGAGGAAATGGAGGAGGTTTTCACAGGTCTACCTGAAGGCGAATTTTCTGGCGGATATTCAATAAGTGTAACTCAAACGCCTGAAGGGACAAAGGTGAAGGCCAAAGTTGGGAAGGACGTTGACGTCAACGCACTTCGAAGGCAACTTCAACAACAGTATCCAGGCGCCAAAATAGAAATAGAGGGAGGAAAGTCTGAACCCCTTATAAAAGAAATCTCTACAAAACCCGTTAAGGAAGAAAAAAGCGAAAATGAAAACTTCAGCTGAGTTAAGCCTACGCAATTAAACTCCAATAAGATTGTTAAATAATGGTCAACCCAAAAAATTAGCGTTCATGCCACCAAACACAACCACAACAAAGAGCAGAAGAAACGGGGACAAAAACCGTCACATGCCACTCTAATGGCGACAGGCAATTTAGATTCAATAGGAGTTTTCAGCTTATTTCTACTACGGCTGTGTGTTTGAGTAAAGCTTATTTTAACCAAATGTTTTTAGCCCTTGAATGGTGGGGTTTACGGCAGAAAAATACGTTCATTTGTTGTCGCCGCTGCAGATTGGAGATGTCGTTTTAAGGAATAGGATGATTTTAACTCCAGGCCAGCCGCTTTTCATACAGGGCTCAGAGCCCTATCCCACAGAGGCCTTCATAATTCACTGCGTTAACAAGGCTAAAGGTGGCGCTGCATTGGTGACGGTTGATGGAGGCATGATTTTTGGGCCTCCCATAAGCATAAGAGGCCTTTCAGAGGTTGAGGGGCATAGGATGAGGTTTGACGTTTATGACAGTCAGGTTCAGAATTACCTTTCAACGCTCGCTGAAGCTGTCCATCTCTACGGAGCCAAAATATCTGTCCAGATGGCTGCTCCTGTTCCAGAAGGCTACGATGTAAGCGCTGGAATGCCTCCTGCAATGGAGATGGGCCCTCCACAGCCCCGCAAAGCCCACAATCCATTCACATGCTACGGAGTTGAAACACCTCCAGAAATATTAAATGATGTTGCCGATGAAATGGAAAACCTAGCCTTTATAATGAAGAGTTGCGGCTTTGACGGCGTATACCTGCACATGGCCTATGGAGCAACCTTTCTTGGAAGGTTTTTATCACTCCGTACAAACAAGAGAACAGACCAGTATGGAGGATCCATTGAAAACAGGGCTCGCTATCCCTTAACAGTTTGCGAAGGGATAAAGCAGAGATGTGGAAGAAACTTCCTAATTGAGGCAAGCATAACAGGCTATGACCCGCCGTATTGGACCCTTGAAGACACTGTGAAGTTCGCTAAAATGGCTGAGGGCCGTATCGACATGCTTCAACTACGCCCATGGGACATAGACCTAACCCATCCAATAGGGTTTGAGCCAAGCCCTACACCATGGGTCTTTATGGCTGAAGCCCTAAAGAAAAGCGGCGTCAAAATTTTTGTGGTGGCCACAGCTGGGTTTACGCATCCTGATTATTGTGAGGAGGCTCTTGCTTCCGGGAAGGCGGATTTGATTGCCATGGCCCGAGCTTGGATAAGTAATCCAGACTTTGGATTGAAAGTTTATGAGGGTAAGGTAGACGATATTGTCCCGTGTATAAGGTGTAATAAGTGTCATAGGAGCAGCCCTTCAGACCCTTGGATAAGTGTTTGCTCAGTTAACCCGGTATGGGGTATGGAACACTTAATTGACAGGATTGTTAAGCCGCCAACAGCCAAAAAGAAGGTTGCTGTCGTTGGTGGGGGTCCGGCGGGAATGGAGGCTGCCATAGTGGCTGCTGAAAGGGGACATGAAGTTACCCTTTACGAGAAGAGCGAGTCTTTAGGAGGGCTTCTTAAAACCGCCGACTATCCCTCTTTCAAGTGGCCGTTGAGAGATTTTAAAAACTACTTAATCCGAAAGGTTAAGGAGGCAGGCGTAGAAATAAAGCTTAAAACAGAGGCTACACCAAAAACCCTCCTCGACGGGGAATATGAAGCGGCAATAATAGCCATAGGCGCGGAACCAATAAAGCCGCCTATACCAGGCGTGGGAGGCGAAAACGTAATGAACGCCGTAGACGTTTACGGAAAAGAAGACAGCGTTGCAGAAGAGGCAGTAATTATAGGAGGGGGAGAAGTAGGCGTAGAAACAGGAATACACCTAGCTCAGAAGGGCCATAAGGTTATTATTCTGGAAATGTTGGATAGGCTGGCAGCGGATGCCTGCCCAGTTCACTATCGCAGAATGCTCCTAATGGCTTTGGATAAACTGGAAAATGTTAAATATATGCTGAATGCCTCCTGCACTGGCATTTATGATGGCGGCGTTATCTATAGGGATAAGACAGGTGTTGAACATAAACTTGAAGCTGGAACAGCAGTTCTCTCAGTTGGAATGAAACCGAAAACCGTTGAGGCTTTGAAAATTGCAAAGGGTCTTGCAGAAGGGGGAATCAGGTTCCACCTTATAGGCGACTGCGCCCAAACTAGGGGAAACGTGCAAAAAGCGATTAGAAGCGGCTTCGCAGCAGCAGTTTCCCTTTAACGTAGAAGATTTTGAATTGTAAGGGAAAATACCAAAAGCCTTTATTAAGGTTTCAAGGAGTACTTATCATAATGTATGATGTTTGAAATTTCTTTTCTGCTGGTTGGTTTAGGGGCCCCATCAGGGTAGCCTATTGGTATTAATGCTACAAGCTCAATGTTTTCGGGGAGGTTTAGAATTTTGCTAGCTTCTTGGAAGTTTAAGGCTCCAATTATAACTGAGCCTAGGCCAAGGTTGTGGGCTTCAAGTATGAGATTTTGAACTGCAAGGGCTACGTCGAACATTAGCCAGTCGCCTTTATCTGTGACTGGTGAGCCTTTATAGAAACCTGAAACTCCCCTGCGGCCTAAGGCTGCAATCACTACAGGCGCCTGCTTGACTGCTTCTATAGCTGGGTTTTTAGGCTTTAATGTTTTCGAAAGCTCCTCCTTCACCTTTACGTCTTTAATTAGTATGAACTCCCAGCATTGAGTGTTAGCCCATGAAGGGGCCCATCTTGCAGCCTCAAGCACGCTGAACAATACTTCTTCCGGTATGGGATCAGGCTTGAATTTTCTTATGCTTCTCCTATTTTTAATAACTTCAGATAGGTTTGGCATGCTGATTCAGCATCTTTTAGATTTTCCTTTATATAAAATGTTATCTCCTCATAATTGGATTTCTAAGAATTGTTTTGTAAGGTTCATCTTTGAATAGTTTGAGGTGGACTTTAATTATGGATAAAAATGTTTTTAGAGTTAGATTATTTTGAATGTTTTTAGTATTGTTTTGAATTCTTCGTCTTTTAGGGAGGCTTTTCTTCCATTTTCGTATATTTCTCTTATTTTTTCCATAACTACGGCTAGTTTTTCTTCATCTGGTGTTTGCCCTGTAATTTCTGTTATTTTGTATTTCACAACGTTTTTCCCCGATAGTTTTCCAATGGTTATGCGTCTTTGGTTTCCGACAAGCTGAGGCGGGTAAGGTTCGTATGTCCATGGATCTTTTATTACTCCATGGGCGTGTATTCCTGATTCGTGGGCGAAGCTGTAATCGCCTACTATTGCCTTGTTTGGGGGGATTATGTAGCCTGTTGCCTTGCTTATGAGTTCAGCTATTTTTCTAAGCTTTTGCGTTTTTCCTTCAAACTTTTTTACGCCGTAGTGCATGTAAAGGTTCATTAAAACCTTTTCTGTTTCAGCGTTTCCAGCTCTTTCTCCAATACCTAAATAGGTTGTGCTTGCATAGATTTTATCCCATACGCCTGAGGCTGCTCTTATTGCGGCCACAGTGTTTTCAACAGCGTTTCCAAAGTCGTCGTGGGCGTGAATTTCTAAGCTGTTAATTTTTGTCTCCCTCTTTATTGCCCTCACCTTTTCTGGAATACCGTTTGGTAGCGGGGCATTGAAGTCTGAGAGGCCTACGCCAACCGTGTCGCAGATGCGGTAGCATTCCGCCCCAGCATCAGCTACAGCGTTTATAAACTTCTTTTCAAAGTTCCAGTCTGATCTTGTGCTGTCTTCCCCGTGGACGAAGGTTCTTAGCCCATGGTCTTTGGCAGCGTATTCAACAACCTCTACAACTTTTTGTAAGAGCTCTTCAGGGGTTTTATCAGGCCATTTCGCCTGAAAGTGTATGTAGGAAACTGGGTGAGATATGCCTACTTCATTGAAGTTGCATTGAATGGCACTGTCTACATCCTCCTTAACAGCCCTACACCATCCAGCCACCCTTATATCTAGGCTCATGTCTTGAACAAGTTTTACAGCCTTCCTATCCGACTTCTGATAGTGGAAAAGCTCAACTCTTTCAACGCCGACTTCGCTTAGAAGCTTTACTATTTCAGCAGTGTGTTCAGGATCCACGGCTAGGCCTGGCATCTGGATGCCGTCTCTAAGTGTGGTGTCATCTATTATGGGATCGGTTTTCAAACTCATTTTGAAGTAGAATTTTTCAAAGTTGGTTTCTATCTGCAGTCCCACCTCAAACAGCCATTAAGTCAAAAAGTTTCAATGCAAAGTTATTTAAACATTTCTTATACGGGCCAAAGCCCTTGGAAAACGACTGATAGTTTACAGATGGTTTAAATTTTGGATTAAAATTAAAATTGAAGGGTGATTTCACTGCCTAAAAGGATAGAGATGGATAAGCCAATCGTGGAAATGGACGGCGATGAGATGGCTAGGGTTATATGGGCATGGACAAAGGAGAAGCTCATCAATCCTTACGTAGATTTGAAGGTGGAATATTACGATCTGCACGTAAAAGTTAGGGATGAAACGGATGACGCAATAACCAGGCAGGCAGCTGAAGCTGTTAAAAGGTGGGGGGTTGGAGTTAAATGTGCAACAATAACTCCTGACGAATCTAGGGTTAAGGAATACAACCTTAAGAATAGGCTGAAAAGCCCTAACGCCACCATTAGAGGGATGCTTGACGGCACAATTTTCAGAGCTCCCATAATTTTGGGAAACGTGCTTCCAGCCGTGAGGTTTTGGAAGAAGCCTATAGTAATCGCTAGACACGCCTTCGGAGACATATATGACGGAGTAGGCCTTGAATTTGAAGGCCCAGCTGAATGTGAAATAGTTGTGAGGCAGCTAAACGGAAAGGAGTTTAAGGCGAGGTTTCCAAGTTTCACAGGGTCAGGCGTCGTCCAGGGAATTTACAACATAGACTCTTCAATTGAGAGTTTCGCAAGGGCCTCTTTCAGCTATGCCTTAGAAAATAGGCTTGACCTGTGGTTTGCAGCTAAAGACACCATTTCAACAGTATATGACAGGAGGTTTAAAGATATCTTCAGAAGGGTTTACAATGAAGATTTTAAGTCTAAGTTTTATAATGCTGGTTTAAACTATCAATATTTTCTAGTGGATGATGCTGTGGCCCGTATGGTTAGATGTGAAGGAGGCTTCGTCCTAGCATGTAAAAACTTCGAGGGAGACGTTTTCTCAGATTTCTTAGCCTCAGCCTACACTGGAAGCCTAGCATTAATGACCTCTGTGCTTTATTCCCCTGAGGGACATTTCCTTTCCGAGGCAGCCCACGGCACAGTGCAGAAACACTATTACAGATACTTGAAGGGCGAGGAAGTGTCAACCAACCCTACAGCCATAATATTCGCCTGGACAGCTGCCTTAAGGAGGAGAGGAGAGCTAGATGGGATGGAAGAGCTTGTACAGTTTTCACAAGGACTTGAAAAGGCTGTGAAGCAAACAATAGAGGTAGATCGCATAATGACGGCGGATGTGGCTAAAGTTTCAGAACAGCCGGTGGAAAAAGTGGTCTCCACAGAGGATTTTCTAAAAGCGGTTAAAGCTAACTTAGATAAAATATTCAGCAAGTTTTAGTTTAATCATTTTGGCTACTGAAGGAGGGTTCCCTTCTTTTTAACGTAGGAAACCAGTCCGCCAGCATCCAGTATTTCTAAAAGCATTTTTGGAAAAGGCTTAAATTTCACTTCAATGTTTCTCGTCTGGTTTTTTAATATACTCTCTTGAAGGTTTATTTCCAGGATGTCCCCGTCAACTGTTGATTCTATAAATGTTTCTTCCACTGTAATGGCTGGTAAGCCTAAGTTTATGGCGTTTCTGAAAAATATTCTCGCGAAGGATTTGGCCACAACTGCGGATATTCCCGCAGCCAGCATAACTCTTGGAGCCTGCTCCCTGCTTGAGCCGCATCCGAAATTTTTACCTGCAACTATTATGTCGCCAGGGCTGATTTTATAAGCCAGTTTAGGGTCTAAATCCTCGAATATGTGTTTTGCCATATCCTCAATTGAGACAGATCTAAACTTGTATCTTCCAGCTATGACGAGGTCTGTGTTGACGTCGTCTCCAAGCTTTATGGCTTTTCCTCTAATCATACTTATCCCTTTAAGAATTTTCTGGGGTCAGCTATTCTGCCTTCAATGGCTGATGCGGCGGCTGTGGCTGGGCTTGCTAAAAATATTTTCGCTGATGGATCGCCCATTCTGCCTGTGAAGTTTCTATTAGCTGTAGAAACAGCTATTTCCCCAGGGCCAAGAAGCCCCATATGGGCTCCTACGCAGGGTCCACATGTAGGGGGGCCAACAACGCATCCAGCCCTTAACAAAACCTCAATAATGCCGTTTTCTAAGGCCTTTTGGTAAACATTTCTGGAGGCTGGAATGACAATGCATCTTAAACCCTCTTTAACCTTCCTGCCCCGCAGTATTTTTGCAGCCACAGCTAAGTCTTCAATCCTGCCGTTAGTGCAGCTTCCAATGAAAACCTCATCCACCTCCAAATCTTCAACATCTGATATTGATACCACGTTTGAGGGGAGGGGTGGTTTAGCAACAAGCGGTTCAAGGCTGCTGCAGTCCAGCTCTATTTCCCTAATGTAGTCTGCGTCTGCGTCAGGCGTATATGGTTCCACCGGGAATAATGCGGCTTTAGCTCCCATTTCAGCTGAAAGATTAGCGATTGTAGCCCTTGAAGATTTTGAAAGCCCAGGCTTTAGAAAGTCGTGGTATTCAATGGCCATGTATCTAGCACCTTCTGTCCCAAGCTTCCCCAATAATGCAAGGGCAATGTCCTTTGCAAAAACCCCTAAACCCAAATTTGGACCCTTAAATGTGATTTTTATGGTTTCAGGAACCCTAAACCAAAGCCTGCCAGTTGCAAGGGCGAAGGCAGCGTCCGTGCTTCCAACACCCACTGCAAAGGCTCCTACAGCCCCATGGATGGTTGTGTGGGAGTCAGCTCCAACGACAACCTCTCCAGCCTTTACAAGTTCATAGTCTAACACAACTTGGTGGCAAACGCCCTCTCCCACATCGTAAAGTTTAATTCCATGGACGGCGGCGAAATCCCTCATTTTCCCATGAAGAATTGAAGACTGAACAGAGGGGCTTGGCGCTGCATGATCAATAAAAAGGCAGCTTTTGCAGGCAAGCTTAAGGGTTGAAACTCCAAAATCCTGAATCACATCAATCATTAGGGGAGCAGTTCCATCATGGGCGAAGACGAAGTCCACATTTGCAACGACGAATTCTCCAACATTCACCTGTTTTGTCCCAGACGCCTTGGACAGTATTTTTTCAGCCGCCGTCACCATACCTGAATCCCAGCAAGCTTCTAAAGCCTTAAATTTCCAAGCAGATTAAGGTAAAATCTCAAACCCCTTATATAAAGTATACACATAAGCTCAAAAGACGTGGCAACTTAAGACTTAAGATGTAGGTTTTTATCTGTTTTCTTTTATGTTTAGTGTTAAGAGTTTAGTAGAGCGGCTGAGGCTTTTTGAGAGGAATAAGGTTCCATTAGGTCTTAAGGTTCTTGGTTTGGCCATGTACTTTCAGATTTCAAGTCTTAGGAGGGCGGCTAGGGTATTATCTGAATACTGTAGGGTTTCTAAGACTGCTTTTTGGAAGTGGGTTGTTAAGCTTAGAGAAAAGTTGAAAATAGCCTCTGAAAAGAAGACTAGGAGTTTCATAGCTGTTGATGAAACATGTGTAAAGGTTAATGGCGAACAGTATTGGGTTTATTCAGCCTTAGACATTGATAGAAACGAGCTTATATCCATGAGGGTTTATCCAACAAGGAACTTCTTAACCTCTGAATCCTTCTTTAAGAGCGTGTTAAACTACTGTGAGGGTAAACCCGAATTTATTGTGGATAATGCTCCATGGCTAAAAGACGCCTCGTAACGCTTGGATTAGCCTATCACCATCAGACTCGCGGGCTAAGAAGCCTAATAGAGTCAGCCTTCTCATCATTCAA
>JAVZIQ010000030.1:0-20746 GCA_038871175.1 Bathyarchaeia archaeon
AAGAAGGATTCAGAAGTTAAGAAATTCCTTGTTGGATAAACCCTCATGGATATAAGCTCGTTTCTATCAACGTCTAAGGCTGAATAAACCCAATACTGCTCGCCATTAACATTGACGCATGTCTCATCAACAGCTATGAAACCTCTAACCTTCCTTTCAGAGGCTATGTTAAGCTTATCCCTAAGCTTAACAACCCACTTCCAAACAGCAGTCTTAGAAACCATGCAAAACTCTGACAGCACCCTAGCCACCCTCCTAAGGCTCGAAATCTGAAAAAATACATGGCCAAACCAAGAACCTTAAGGCCTAAAGGCACCTTATTCCTCTCAAAAAGCCTCAGCCGCTCCACCAAACCCCTAACACTAAACATAAAAGAAAGCAGATAAAACCCTACAACTTAAGTCTTAAGTTGCCACGTCCGATTTAGCCATAGGAGTAGCTAAAAGACCCTTAAAGGTGGCTGATGCCCTGAGAATTTTAGAGGCAATAGACACTTATGAGATTAAGCTTCTAAGTCCACCTTCAAGAACACTGCTTTCCCTTGTCAACGAGTATTTGAAGGCGACTTCTCTAAAGATAGGCGACCTGCTGCATTATGCTGGAGCAGCCCTCTTAAACGCGGATTGTCTTGCCTCATGGAACACAGATGACTTTAACAAGCGAATAGAAAAATCCATAAACAAAGTGAACAGGAAGAAAAACCTCAAAACTATAAAAGTGGGCACGCCAACTATAATTTCAGGGTGGTTAAGGTGAACAGCGTCGAAACAGCGAAACAGATACATGAAGACGTAGACCAGATACTCAGAGGCTTAAGCATCAAGGATCAGGAAATGGTGCTCAAAGAAGCCCACAACATTGTTGAAAGCCTCAAACGCATAGAGCAGATAACAAGCAAAGTCAAAGCCCAAGCATAAACAGGCCTCCCTCAAAAAGCCGGCCTCAGAGAAACTTGAAATTCTAAATATTTCAGCAATTCATAAAAAAGGGAAAATAAGGCGCTTATCAATATGGTAGTTGTTAGGGTTATCACGTGATAGACGTTATCTCATAAATCGCGCTCGGTCTCTTTATTCTGGGAACCACAGCCTCATAGACACGAAAATGGTGGTTCATGTCTACGGTTTGCATGTAGAATGTGCGTAGGTCTTGGGCTACGCATAGGTCTGCGTTTTCCGCTCCGCTTTTGATTAATATGGCGCTGTCTGTTCCACCGTCTGCAGCCTTAAGCTGCGATGAAACATAAATGTTTCCACCGATTAGCTCCTTGATTTTTTCGATTTGGCTTATACCCGTGTTCTCTATAAGCGTGTGAGCATCCATGAAGGCGCTGGGCCGAACAATCAAATCATATGGAGGGGGATAATACTTGTCAAGTAGTTTTTTGGCAGCTGCGCGAACATCATCTAAAGCGTTTGGGGCTGTTGCCCAAGCGCCGCCGCTTGGTTGCGTCTGTCTGCCTGTGGCAGTTGTTAAGCCTTCGATGCCCAGCATAGACTCACCTTTTATTTCGCCGTTAAGAATCAACCGGTCTTCTTTTTGGGCAACCACAAGGGCTGCGGATTCAGCGTTTGCCGTGTCCAGCAGCGTGCCGAACCGCCTTGATGCTTCAAAGTCTCGCCAGTGAATGCGAAAGTCTTTGTGGAGAATTGGCACGGTTAGGCTTTTGCGCGTGTAGACGATTGTGTCTTCTGCTGGTGTGTCGCCGTACATGCTTATGTGCGCAGGGCTCATTTCGCTTAGCTCGTCCCATTGAACTTGCATGACGCCTTAACCGTAGCAACTCCAATCTTGCAAGCTCAACCTCAGGCCCAGCAGTCTTCTTCACAGCCTTCCTCTTTCTCTTCTTCCCTGCCATGAGGCAACCCTCCCAAACCCAACACGAAAACCAAAGCAAAAATCAAAAACAAAATTTCACCTAGGCTTACCTGGCATGCCAACTAAACCCCATTCCTCCACCCTTACGCTTTTCACGCTTTTTTCGAGGCTGCTTCTTCCGTAACAGCTCAAAAGCCAGTTTTTCCGCCCTTTTTTCCAACCTTACAGCCTTAACCTCGTTTGAAACAGAAACGATTGTAGGCGTAGAAGAGTTGTCTTCGAGAACGAAAGGTTTTCCCTCACCTTTCCTTAAACGCTCACGTAAAACCATCTTTTCTCTCCCTCCATAACTTCGCAATTTTATACACAAAAACGAGAAAAGCCAGGAAGCATATTGTGAAGCAGATTAAAGTGAAGTTTTGGCTAAACCAAAATGCCAAATCCTCTAACGGTTCCACTTTTAACCCTAATTTTTCGCATAGAAAATGAATAGGATTAGAAGGTAAAAGGCTAATCGTTCAAAAAAGGAGCCTAAACCCATAAAACAAGCCTCCAACAAACTTTAAAAGCGTTAAAAATAAAACTTAAAGAATAGAAAAAAGGGGAGTTTGCGGGAGATTTCGCCACCTCTTGCGTGGGTTCAAATCCCACCCCCGGCGCCTACTCTGTAAATAAGGGATGCGGGTCTAAATGGGCTACTTGAACCTGCCAATGCGGAAAACGGCTGAAAGGGGCGAAGAGGTTCTTAAAGGAGGATGATGTTGAAAATTTTGGAAAAATCTCGAAATCTTAAGCAGTTGCTTGTCATGGTGCCGCTTATGCTTGGTCATCAGATTTACGCTGCCGACCAGATAATTCTCGGCGTGTTTCTTAAGAGCATTATGGAGGACATAGCGCTTCCTTTATTTCTAAGCGGCATGATTGCAACCCTTTTTGGGGCGGGAATAATAATCGGTTCGATGCTTGCAGGCTGGATTGTTCAGAGAAGGGGATTCAGGTTTACTGTTAGCTTCGGCATTCTTTGTTTTTCAATTTTTACTTTTTTAACTGGTTTTTCAATGTCGGCGTTGGATATATCCCTTTACAGAGTTGCAATGGGCATTGGTGAAGGCGTATGGAATGTTGCCTACTACTCTATCATCGGCACACTTTTCTCTGACAGGCGGGGCTTTGCAAGCGCCATTGCAGGAAACATGTATATTCTAGGAATCCTATGGGCGTATCCCTTGGCAAGCGTTATATTTGTTTGGTTTGGAAGTTGGAGGCTGCCCTCACAAATCTTTGGGTTGCTTGGACTCTTTGCCTTGGCAATAATTCTTTTAACTTTAAAACCATTGGTTTCGGCGGCTTCAAATAGGAGGGAGGCTGGAGGTGATAATAATCGGTCTTTTCTGTTGAACAGGAACATTTTGTTAAGCTGTTTTATGGGGTTTTTTAATTCTTTAGTCTTCTACTCTATAACAAGTTTTTATCCAACTTATCTCATGTCTGGACTGGGCTATGATCCTATAGTTTCCAGCGCCTTGATGTCTATGCAGACGTGGTCCATGTTCATAACTGCTCCGTTAATCCTATACTTAAGCGACAGACATGGCAGGAAGCCCTTTATATACTTGGCAAGTTTGTCAACAGCCTTCATAGTCTATTTTATGTTTCATCTAGCTGGTTCCAACTTTGCAACAGCATCAATAGCCTGCCTTGCCTACGGCGTGGCCAACTGCGGAGGGTTCCCGATGATACTTGCCTTCGTTCAAGACTTTGTTAAAAAAGAAAAAATCGCCTTTGCCACAGGAATATTCAACATAGCCTTTTATACCGGAACCATAGCTGCAGGGCCTGTTACAGGCTTCATAATTTCGACACTAGGATGGGAAGTCACAGGGATATGGCTGGCCACATGTTCCCTTCTATACTTCTTATCGGCAACCATAGCAAAGCAAAAGCTTTGAGAAAATCGATTAGTAAACTGTTAAAGGGTTAGATTCTTCTTTTCTCTAGATTTTCCATATGTTTTCGATGGGGTCTGTTCTTCAGGCTATTCTTTTCAGGCGTTGAGCCAAGTCATAATTTGTTGGATTATTGCTCAGCTGTTTCCAAGTATCGCTCAAATTGTTCTATGTATTTGTACCCTGAATCTGGGATTACGAGGATGTATACTCCTTTTTCTTCTGCTATTTTATTGAAGGCGTGTATTACTGCCCCTGCGCTTATTCCTATTAGTAGACCTTCTTTTCTTGCTATGGATACTGCTGCTTGGAGGGCTTCTTTCTGTTTTACGTCTACGATTTTGTCATAGTGTGCCCATTGGATCCACTTCATTCCTGTTTCTATTCTTCTAATTCCTGGGATTATTTCGCCCTTTGCCGGTTGTACCCCTATTATACTGACTTTGTCCTTGTACTTGTTTTTGAAATATATAGATATGGCACTCATATGCCCCGAAGTTCCTAAACTTCCTATTATGCATGTTGGCTTTAGGCTTATGCTTTTTAGCTGTTCATCTATTTCTTTTGCTGTGTATTTCAGGTGGACCTTTAGGTTTGCATCGTTTTCAAACTGGTTTAGATGTGTTGCTTCTTGAGCTTTCGCCTCTGAATCTATCTGGCTTATTGCCTGAACTGTTAATTCCACTGGAAGCCTTACCACTTCGGCTCCTAGGATTTTAAGGTATGTGTCGCTTGATTTTTGAACTTTTTTAGGTATGTAAAGCCTTGTCTTTAATCCATAAATGTTAGCTATTGAAGTTAGAGCTATTCCGGTGTTAGTGGATGTGGCCTCATACAAGGCTTCTTTCACTAAGCCCTTTTCTAAGGCTTCATGAAGCATGTACCATCCTATTCTATCCTTAACGCTGTTGCTGAAAGGATTGTAAAATTCAAGTTTAGCCCAGACGCTTCTGCTTTCCGTGGATAAAGAGTTTAACTTTAACATGGGAGTCGGCCAATCTTCAATTAAAAGCTCTATGGGGTTAGTGTAAACTCTAAGCCCTTTTCTTTCCGCCCTTTTAGGAGAGGAAAGCCCATTTAAAGGCACGTTTATTTTTATTGGTTCAGTTATTATTTTGAAGCTTTTCCAAGGCAGTTTAGGTCCATTAATCCCAGCCTCTATTACGGTTTCCTTGTCTATTACTCGGTTTTCGAGGGATTTTATTTCTATACTGTTAACGTCTACTTTTAATGCTGGGGCTTTTTCAACGGATAAAAGTTCAAGCGCATTGTAAGCTTCATACCCGTCTAGGAGAACGTTTGTTTTCTTCTCTAAAATTATGGGTGTGTCAACTGTTTCCTCAGCTAAGAATTTTTTGTAATAGGGCAGTGTTTCCTTAAAATCAATATCCATTGCAGTTTTTACATTTTTCATTTCTGCAAGCTCAATGTTGCTTTTCAAAATTTCAAGGGGAACATCCACTTTCTTTTCAACCTTTGAAATATGTGTGAGTTTTTCGCTGTTTCTTATCACATGTTTTGAAGTTTTAGGTGGAAGTTTTCTATTGCTTAGGCCTGCTTCTATAACTGCCTTCTTGTTTAGGTTGTAATCGGGCCTCCATGACTGTACTTCGATTTTCGGCGAGTTGTAGTCTATATAGACCACTGGAATCATTGTGCATCCGAGGTTTTTAAGGGCGTTATAACGGTGTTCTCCATCAATTATTATGTTTGTGTTTTTGTCAACGACTATGGCGTATTTTAGAATTTTGTCAGAGGCTATTTCCACAGTCAGCTCATTAAGGTGCTTTGGATCTGCTTCCTCATGTTGTTTAAGCTGGTCTAGCTCAACAAAGTAAGCTTCTAAGCTTGTTTTTGGAGGCAGTTGTGGAGCCATGGGTTTTTAACACCGTTAAATTAAATTTAACGCCGTTAAACATATATAAACTTGTCGACAAATATTAGTAGATAAAAATGAAGCCTCCATGCGTAACAGTTGTTAAATACCTTCTTCCAGCTATAAGGGCCCTTGTAACAAAAGAGCTTGTAGAAAAACACAGCGTAACAAAAATTGAAGCTTCAGCCAAGATGGAGCTAACGCCAGCCGCCATAACCCAGTACTTTAAGGGTGAAAGAGGCTCAACCTTCGCTAGAGAAATTGAACATTCTGACCTCGCCATGAAAATGATAGGTGAACTTGCGGAAAACCTTGCGAAAGAGGATGTATCCCCAGAAATTGTAATTGAAAAATTATGTGAAATATGCTCTGCCATACGCCACGGAAAAGTTATATGCAAACTCCACCAGGAGGATCTTCCCTCCCTAAAGGAGAGGGAATGCGACGCCTGCATTCCCCAATCTGAAGACTAGCCTAGAGGGCAAAAATATTCTCAGCAGGGCTAATGTTTCACTGTGGCAAGCGCTTTAATCTGCCTAGTTTTACGCCCATTTATTTCTACAACTTTAACCCTAATCTCGGATAGAAGCCTCTCAGCTGCCATGTAAGCTTCCTTTCTATTTTGATATGTTCCCTTAAGCTCAATCCAAGGCAAAGACTTGTCTATTTTTATCCACAAGGCATACAACTTCTTCACCATTTTATAAACGAATAGTTTAACCTTTGATTAAAACAGTTATGAATTCATAATCTGAATTTATGCTAAACTTTAATGGGAAAAATAATTAAGGAAGTTCTTAACCATTTGTAAAGGTTTGGGAGCGATAATTAAGGTGGGGTTTAACGGCGCTCTTAGAAAGGCAATGTTGAAGGAGTGCCTATGGATGGAGAAAAGTGTGAAACGTTCGGAATGCGAAGGCGATATCGATGAACCTAGCCAATGCTCTAACGAAAGGAAGAATAGGCTTATGGAGGCAGAGGGCGCCGGCCAAAATCCTATTTTGGAGTTCGTCTGATTATAGTTTAGGCATTTTAGCTTTAGCTAAAATTCTTCCTGTTAATTGCCAGGCTAAAGCCTTCCCTACTTTTTCGTTTTATTGCGAAATTTCGGAGGCTTTTTATGGGTTTAGCTGACTCTAGAAGTTTTTCAAAAACTTTGAAGCAGTCTCTGGCTGCTTATGCCTTTAACATTTGCGGGATAGTTGCCGGTTCAATTATAGCCTATTACTCTGGGCTTTTTAACATGGCTCCCTGGGCAGTTGTTGTTTACCCTCCAATACTTAGTGCTAGAGGGGTTATAGGCGGCTTGTTTTGTGGGCGTATAAGCACTGGACTGCACTTAGGAACTATTCAACCCCGTTTTTTCGGAAACACCAAAGGCTTCTATTTGCTTTTCAAGGCTATTGTTGTGATGACATGTGAAGCAAGCCTCATGATGAGCTTTATCTCCATAATTTTTAGAAGCACCTACTCCACAATAACTGTAAATGAATTTCTAAACATTATAGGCATGGTCATGGCCACAATGGCTCTTGCCTTGGTGGTCATATCGCCACTCACAATGGTTGTTTCATTCCAATCCTTCAAGCATAGGTTAGACCCTGACGTGGTGCTTTACCCAATAGAGTCGACGGTTTCTGACGTGCTTATAACATCACTTTATATAGCGGTTTTAAACCTCTCCCTTTTCCACAACTTTTTAGGCCAACTTCTCGTTGTACTTGCGGCTTCAGCCCTTCTAGCTGCAACTATATTTACACTTTTCAAGACTGTGCAGGAGCCTGAGTTCATAAAAACATTAAAGGAATCCATACCCACCCTAGTTTTTGTTTCATTCATTATTAATGTTGCTGGAGCCACACTAGGCAGAGTTGACGAGGTTCTACGCTCCAAACAAGAGGTTTACAGAAGCTACCCGGTATATGTGGTTTATCCAGCTTTAATCGACACAATAGGCGATGTGGGAGCCGTTATAGGTTCCACAGCCACAACGAAACTCGCCCTTGGAACACTTAAACCTTCATTTTCATCTATAAAAAACCATGCAGCGGAGATTTTAGGCGCATGGGCAGCTTCACTGATAATGTATATGGTCTACTCAATACTGGCTCTGACAACTCAGGGGCTTATATCTCCGCTGAACCTGTTAAAATTCACCCTTCTATTAATAACAGCCAATGCCATCGCAGCATTCTTCATCATAATCGTTTCATACTCAGTTGCCATACTAACCTACCAGAAAGGATTAGATCCAGACAACTTTGAAATCCCAATAGAAAGCTCCATGGCAGACAGCATAACAACAATATCACTTCTCACAGCAATGACTTTACTCGTAGGAGGCTAGCAGGCCTCCTGAAAACAAAATGTGAAAGTAGAAGAGGCTTATATTCGGCAATTGAAAATAAAACCTTCAGCGGTAGATGTTAGTAAATGTTATATATGCAGGCTGGAAAAAAGATTAATGGGTGTTATAATGCCTGTGGCTTTAAAAGTTCGTGATGTTATGGAAGGAAACGTTGTGGTGATTGATGGCAAACAGCCTGCCAGCGAAGCCTTGAAAGCTATGCTTAAAAACCAAGTTTGGTCCGTAATAGTATCGGTTAATGGTATACCCTCAGGAGTTGTGACTGACCGTGACATTTTGAGAAGAGTTGTTGCTGAGGGACGTGACCCCAAAAAGGTTCAGTTAAAAGATATAATGTCATGTCCACTAGTAACCATAAGTCCTGATGCACTCTTCGGGGAAGCTTGGAGGCTTATGACGGATAAAGAAATTAGACGTTTATACGTGGTTGAGGAAGGAAAAATTATAGGTAGAGTTACGCAGACAGGTTTATTTAACAAGCTGTTAGAGGTTACAATGGCGCTTAGCTCACTAAAGTATTCAATGTAAATTCTCCTTCTACTTTTTCTCTAAGTTTAAACATTTCGAACTTCTCGAAAACTTTAGAGCCGTAAGAATAAATGCGGAAATTAAGCTTTCTGCGCATCATAGAGGTTTTGCCACGTTTATTAATGAACTATTCTTTTAAAGCTTGGGTGATCTCAGTTTATTAGTGGTTTTTAGGGGATTATTCTAGAAAAGCTTTTATGAACTGTATTGGAGTAGTGTGGAGTCTACGTCAGAAGAAGTTGAAGGATACATTGGAGCACACGATTTAGGCAAGTATAGGGATATAATTGTTAATGACCTGTTATCCGTACAATTTTATGGCTTGGGTTTCCTCTCTCGCCCGCGAAATGTGAAAACTGGGCCAAAGCCATAGTCAAGAAAAACCCAGCGTAGACCTTAAAAGTCATTAGCCGCCAGCGTACGACAGTAGAAAAAGTTAGGGAGATTAAAACTTTATTTTTCCATCATTTCCTTAACTTCTTTTTCGCCTTTCATCAATTCTTCAGCCTGTTCCACATCTTCCTTCAACAATAACGCCTGAAACTCTCCCACATGGGTTTTCTCTTCCCTAGCTACTTCAAAGAGAACCTTTTTTATAGCAACGTTGTTTGTTGCAGCTGCCAGCTGTTCATATAGGCTTATGGCGTCCAATTCAGCTATTATTGCAGCCCTCAATATTTCGCAGTCTAAAAGCTTCTTTTCAACCTTCTCTAATTTTGTAGGTATTTGAGACATCATTTCAAACAGCACCCAAAAACATTTTAAGCTTTAAATGGCATTAAAATTTTCGCCTTCCCCCACATTAGCGTTAAAGGAACCAGCCCATTTAGAAAATGTCCTTTTGCTTTGCTGAGGCTGTCTGCTTTATGGTTTAGCTTTGAGGCCTATAAACCTCAGCCTTTTCAATATTTATTCCAGACCATCTTACTTTATAACCTAGCCTATTAAGAACGTTGGAAGCATCGCTCACTCCTTCATCCTCAATGATTTTTGCGGCTTCATTAAGTGATAGCTTTCCCATTTTCAAACGTTCTTCGATTTTATTTTGGAGCTTTTCAAGTTTTTCTAAGCTTACTAAGCCATTGGTCAGCGCAACGTATCCTGCTGGGGGACTCGATGCGAAGACGGCTTTTACAGCTTCTGGAGAGACGCCAAACCTTTCTGCAAGTTCGACGTATTTTACAGCTTCCTCTGTAAATTTTATGGGCAGGGTTTTCAGGAAATAGACTTCTTTCGACTTCCAATCTTCGAAGGTTTTGCTGAGGTGGCGCAGAACCTGAGACATGGGAATTTCGCCGCTATAATATATAAAATGAAGTTTAGGAAGTTTTTCTAGAGAGGAGAGTTTGCCGCATGACAAATTCTCATCTACAAGTAGAATCATGTTCACGTCCACTAGTTTGAGCTTTTCCACCTTGCGATTCAGGTAATCTTCAGTCCAGAATCCAACTATTTCCACGTAAACTTTTATCGGGCCCTTCTCAAGGGAGAAGTCTGGGAGGATTAGGTGTTTTCTAGCGGTTATGGGTTCAGGTTCCCGTTTAAGTTTCCATCCTGAGTTTAGGGCTTGAAATTGTGTGGCAAAGTTTTCCTCTACGGAGCTGTCGTAAACCTTCTGAGGCTGAGTTGGCTTTAAAAGAAGTGGGCCTTGTTGTCGGCTGTCTATTCTGAAACGGCAAACCTCGTTTGTGTATTTCCAAAGGATCTTAGCCTCCAAAGACCATTCTGGACATGTCACAATTTCCGGTAAAAGCTTAGCTATGTTGACGCCATACTTCTTTGTAAGTTTGAAGAGGCTTACTGGGCCGTCTACCTTCACCCAGAAGCCGCTACCGCTGCCTGTGAAAGCGTCGTATATTAGGCCAAGCCTCTTAACAGAGTATAGAAGCCTCTGCCAGTTTCCAGACGCTGTAAAGCTCAATACTACAGAGTCAAATAGAAGCGTTTGTGTTAGGCTTAGGTTGTACTGTTTAAGAAGGTCAACCGCCGATGGAGGTTTAAAAGCTGCCAGTATAAGTTCGTCTTCAAGGTCGGCGTAAATGTATTCTTCAGCTTCCTCAGGATCTAAAGCCATCTGCCGGGCTGTTTCTTCAAGGATTTTTATGCGGCTGGTTTGTGTTGTGGGAATCCCCCATGTTCCAGCTGCTGAAAAAAGCCTTCTCCTCAGCTCTATAGGGTCAACTTTGCTGTTGCATGTGAATTGGCTTCTTCTGTCTAGGAGAACGGATAACCCCCTTATGAAGCGGTAATCAAATCCTTGAATCTCTAAATCTGAAACGTGTTCTTTAACAGCCCTTTTCTTCCCTCCCACATGTGCAGAGTAAGCCTTTATGAGAGTTTCTGCAGCCTGGAGGTTTTCAGCCGTTAACTTCGCGTATCTCGGGGTTAATTCTCCTTTCCGCTTCCAAACAGTCAGCAATTCGCCTGGAAGCATTTATTTGCCTCCTATTCTCCTCCGTCTTCTTCGGCTTATGTTAACTTCAACGGTTTCTTTGGAAATTATCTCTAAAAGCTTGGCTGTTTTTCCATCCTTCTTCCTTAGCAATCTTCCTAATCGTTGCACATGTTCCCGTACGCTTCCCGTTCCCCCTAGGACTATACCTACGGAAGCTTCTGGAACGTCAACACCCTCATCGAGAACCTGTGACGTGACCACAGCCCTGTATTTTCCGTCTCTAAAGTTTTCCAGTATTTCCCGACGTTCTTTCCTCGGCGTTTGATATGTAATTGCGGGAATGAAGAAGCGGCGGCTCACGGCGTAAACCAGGTCGTTGTGGAGGGTGAATATAATTGTCTTCTCATTCTTGTACTCTTCAAGCTTATTCGCCAGCAGTTCAAGTTTAGCCTCTGAGTTTACGGCAATTTTCAGGGCTGCATTTCTGGCTAGAAGGGCTTCACGGGCACGGGGATCCCTACCCGTCATTTTTATGAAACGTTGGAAATCATCCAAATTCCTTAATATTATTCTTCTCTCTTTCAGGTAAGCCTTGAAAACGCCCATGTAAGTGTCGTACAATCTTTGTTCTTCAGGCTTTAAATCTACAAAAATTTTCTCATGAGTGCAGGGTGCAAGGTGTTTACCGGCAAGCTCCTCAACCGCAACCGTGTAGACTGGTTCACCAACCAAAACTGGGAGAAGCACATGCCTGTGGTCGCCTCTCTCATATGTGGCTGTCAAACCCATACGGTATGGGGCAATATACATTTCAGCAATGTGCATGTACCCAGATGAGGCAAGATGATGCACTTCGTCGAATATTAGGAAGAGAAACTTGTTGCCCAAATTTGAAGCTTGAATATAAGCAGAATCATAAGTGGATACTGTTATCATTCGCACAATGTTTTCTCCCCCTCCTACAACTCCGGCTTCTACGCCTAAGTGGTCTTTCACCCTTCTCCTCCACTGGTCGACCAGGTCAAGCGTAGGCACAACTATAAGGGTCTGAGTCTTCAGAAGCTCTATGGCCTTAAGCGCTATGAAAGTTTTACCCGCGGCTGTGGGCAAAACAATCACGCCTCTAAAACCTGCCCGGCGCCACTTCTCCAAGGCCTCATTCTGGTATTCCCTTAAACTCACGTTGCACCTAATCGTTTCAGAAGGTGGAAGGCTTAGAGCTTTATCCTCAATTTGAATTCCGCTTTCCCTGAAATAATCTAAAACGTCCCTATAATGGCATGCCTTAACACGGTAGCATCCGCTGCGCGGATCCCATTTTCCATAAGGAGTTGCAACCTCACCCTTCAGTATTAGGGTTCCCCTGTCAAACCATAAACTTGAAGCCAGCTCCATCTACCCCTTCTGAAAAGCCCCCTCCACCCATAAAATCTGCTATAATTTCCTCAGTATATTAGGCCTTTGCTATCCAAAAACTGAGTGTTATACGCCTTTAAAATAATGCGCAGCTGAGGGATTTCCTCAGCCTATGCATTTTCTACATCAATTATATTGCAAAAACCTTATTCTTTTTGATGTGAGAATATGCAATATGTGCATAAAAGGAGAACATGAGTTTTACTGCTGCGGGGCGCATGTTAAGATTTCAGAGGCTGGTATAGAGATTTTAAGCGAACCGATAGTGAAGTATTGTCCGCTGCACGAGGCCCTAACGGGAATAAAAGAAATTGATGTTGAAGCCGTGCGTAGAACGGTTGAAATGAAAGTTAAGGATTTCGGCTTCTGCTGTGCAAATCGTCTGTTTAAGGCGGATCCGGTTGTGGCTTATGGCGCTTCTGAAATGATGCAGGCATGGCTTGAAAAGAAAAATGTAGACTGCGCTGTTGTTGTATGCGAGGGAGCTGGCACCATTATAACCACTAATGGAAGGCTAGTGCAGGCCATAGGCGCCAGGTTAAACGGCATAATTAGAACTTCGCCGATACCGGAGATTATCCGGCACATAGAGGGGACGGGTGGAAAGGTTTTGGATGCGTCCACAGCTAAAATTGACCAGGTTGAAGGTGTGGAGAAGGCTTTTGAATTAGGATTTAAACGCATAGCCGTAACTGTTGCCGGCTTTAAAGCTGATGCCATAAGCAAAATCAGAGTTTTAGAAGCGGAGAGAAATGCTGAGGTTACCATTTTTTCTGTTTGCAACACATGTGTCGACTGTGAAAAAGCAGAGCACATAGCTAAGGCAGACATCGCATGTGCAAGCGCCTCCCAAATAGTTAGATCAAAGGTGGGAGGCAAAGCCCTATTACAACTAGGAGTCACAATTCCAGTTTACGCCCTTACAGAAAGGGGAAAAAACCTCATTTTAGCCTATTTAGCTGATTTCAAGGACAAAATCGTCGTTTTTAGAACAGGGAAACTTCCATACAGTGCTGAAGGCAGAGGCCCAAAGCTTAGCGACCGTGTTAAGAACCTCAATTCTACTTACATTGAGAAAACAAAATTTTAAATATTCTCTAGAAACAAAATTTTAGCATGGTTTTAGAGGGAAAAATTGCTGTAGTGACTGGCGGAGCTTCCGGCATAGGAAAAGCTATTTGCAAACTTTTCGCCTCTGAAGGAGCAAAACTGGTTATAGGGGATGTTGACGAAGAGAAGGGAAATGAGGTAGCATGGGAAATTAATAGTTCTGGAGGCGAAGCCATTTTCTTCCATGCAGATGTAAGCAATTATGAAAATGTTAAAGCCCTTATAGAATGTGCTGTGAAAAACTTTGGAAGAGTTGACGTTTTAGTTAACAATGCTGGGGTTTTGTTAGGACCATATTTTATCCATGAAACTCCTCTTGACGTTCTAGAAAAGTCTCTAAACATCAATGTGAAAGGAGTGTTTTACGGTATGAAATGCGTCATTCCCTACATGTTAAATCAGGGTGGCGGCGTGATCATAAATTTAGCTTCAGGCATGGGATTAGTGGGCATACCTGGACTAAGTTGTTACTGCGCCTCCAAAGGAGCTGTTATTCAATTGACCAAGACTGCAGCTCTTGAGTATGCAAGAAAAGGCATTCGCGTTGTTGCAGTTGCTCCAGGACCAACTGATACGCCTCTTTTAGAAAACCTTCTAAAGGGCTTTCCCGACTTAGCCGAGGTGAGGATTCCGTTAGGGCGGCTAGCCTCACCTGAGGAAATAGCAAACGTAGTTCTCTTCTTAGCTTCTGAAAAATCTTCATTCATCACAGGGTCAGTTATAGTCGTAGACGGGGGAGAGACGGCAACCTAATTCTAGTACAGTGCCATTTTAGCGTTCGATCTGTTGATGCATTTGGCTTGAGCATTCCTAATATAGTAGCTGTAATAACTATGGCAACTAACAAAAACGCTATTAGCAGGCGTTTTCCAGCGTCGCTCAGTTCACGGACCTATCACTTTTAAGTTGAAAACCCTCTCGCGTACGATTTTGTCTAGAGTGATTTTTGCTGTTATAGCGTATGTTCCTTCCGGAGTTTCTGCATCAACGGTTAACGTTAATAGTAGGCTTCTAACATTGAATGGATCTTGAAACTTTTGAAGAGGATCCACCGTTGTTTCAGTTTTTATTCCTTCAGGCATGGGGCCTGATTGACAAGTTAAGTTAAACGCTAAAGACGGGCTTTCCAACTTGTCATAGGTGACTGTGTAAAAGAGGATTTGGGCTTTTCCTCCTTTTTCCACTTGTATTTCCGGTTCTGGCGATGGCAGTGGCGGAGCTGCCGGAGGGGTTGGCGAAGGCGTTGGGTAGGGTATGGGCGTTATGTAGGGCGTTGGAATAGTGTCGGTTGGCTGTGGGGTTGGTGGTGGCGGGGTTAAAGTGGATGATTCTTGTGCGTAAATGTGGAAAATGTAGGCGGGTGTTTGGGGGAAAACCAGAATGCTGAAGCCTAGAGTTGTCCCATGTGTCCCTTGAAAGCCTTCGAACTGAAATTCCACCATTGGTTCGTATAGTAATGTGCTGGGCGCTTCTGGAGATGCTTCTAAAATGAGGGTTGAATAACCTTCGCCTTCAGGTGGCAAATCTAAAGTAGATGGGTTAAAAGCGTAGGTTACCCCTTGTATGGGCTGGTCTCGCGCCCAATGGTAGCCTGAAAAATCAAGGCTAACCCTGCAGCTTTCATTGTAATGTGAGGATATTTTCAAAGTTATGTTTCCAGAGGTTCCCTGCCGTAGAACAAGCACCTTTTCTATAAACGTGTTCCCCATATCTGTCATGTAGAATCCTGTGGTGGAATCTAACTCTACCTCTACGGAAGGATAATTGGACGGAATCCCAGGCTTAGGCGTTGGAGTGACAATAGGCGTTGGTGGAGTGGCAGGAGGTGGTGGCGGAAGCGGAGCTGGAGTTTGTGGAGCTTCAAGGGCAATAAGATAATAGCTGGCTCCAGCTAGAACCGTGACTAGGATTAAAGCAAGGCAGACGGCTAGGACTATTTGTTTTTTCTGTTCGCTCACAGCTTTCACCGTTAAGCTATGTGAAAGCATGATATTTAATTCTACGTTATTGAACAGTTGTTCTAATCTTTTGAACAGAACAGCTTTTAAATTGCAGATCTAACCCATTCCTATATAGGGTTAGAGTTTTGGCTTCTGAAGAAGCTAAAGACGTGTTGAGGGGAACAACCTTGAAGGTGTACCGATTTATGCTGAAAAGCAGTAAACCTGTAGGAGTTAGAGAAGTTCAGAGAGCCCTTAAACTGAGCAGTCCTTCCTTAGCGGCATATCACCTATCCAAACTGGAGGAAGTAGGTCTGTTAAGGCAGGAGAAAGGCGAATATTCAGTGAATAAGATCTTTCTTGAAAGCATGATAAGAATAAGGCATTTCTTAATTCCGAGGTACCTGTTCTACTCTGTGTTCGCTGTTTCAGCCCTCACAGTTGAGCTTACCCTACTGAAGCCACACACCCTCACAAGCAGCTACTTCTTCTCCACAATTGCAACCTTCATACTGGCTTTAGCCTTATGTTACGAAACTGCAAAAACATGGATTAAAGGTAACATATAAAAATATCCAACCAAAACCCAGTTAAACTGAAAGCTTAAACCGAAAGCTTAAACACCCAAAATTTTCCGCGTAATGTCTGTTTTTATTAACTTCTCTTAATACTCATGAAAGGCTTTTTCTGATCATACCGAACCCAAAGCCAGCAGTAAAGACTAAAACCCTAAAGCCTATTCTCCTTAAAAGTGTCACATAACATCTCATTCCGTGTTTACCGTTTTTACTGCTCAAAATAATTTTTAGAATAAACATTCACAGCATTTCTGTTGGGAAACATTAACAGAATAAGATCTTCTCTAAATAAGGAATTGCTTTATCTAAAATTAAATATTAAAGATGTATCAGCGCATTATTAGGAGTGTTAATTGTGGAAAAAAGGATACTTTATTTTGACGAGCCGGGACTGCAAAACACTGAGGTTGTAATTCAAGCTGTGAAGGAGAGGCTTAAAGATTCTAAGATAAAATATGTTGTGGTGGCTTCGGAAAGCGGTAATACAGCATTAAAAGTTGCGAAAGCTTTGAAAAATTCAAATGTAAGGATTGTTTGCGTTTCCGGATACGCGGGCATTAGAAAAACAGAGGGCCGTCCATGGCCAGATATAAGGGGAGAAGTAAAGGAAGAATTGGATAACTTAAATGTAAAAATTATTGATGAAACTCCCTGGATATTTAGAAGCAGCGCCATTGATTACCATTTTCTTGGCGAAGCTGCCCCCTCTACCATCATGCACAAGATTCTCAGTAGGTTAATGGGATACGGATTTAAAACCGCTATAGAAATCACACTTCTTGCAGCAGAAGCAGGCGCTATTCCAACAGATGAAGAAGTTATTGCCATAGCAGGCACGGGCTGGCTGGGTGGCGGAGCTGACTGCGCAATAATTATAAGACCATCAGTCTTGCCCGATGCATGGTTTATAGACGTAGAAAAAGGCATTGAAGTTAGAGAAATTATTGCAATGCCAAGGGTAAAGTTTCCTGAAAGGTTAATTAAGCTACTAAAAGAAAAGGCCTGTAATAATTTTTAAAAGATGTGGGGAGATGAAGATAATCTATCCAAAAAATGTCTGAACGTATATGGACCTTGCAGGAAACAAATACAAGCCTTTTTCGACTGCCTTTCTCAGCGATTAATAGAATTAGTCTAAATTTAAACCTCTAAAGTTAAACAAGTTCACACATATCTTTTTCTCCGAATGTAACTGCAAATTATAATAGTTTTTTAAGCAGTTAAGAGTAAGAGTTGTGTGTTCACTTTAATTTTTCTTTGAATAATGTTGTTGAGTTTATGATGAGAGTATGGCGTCTAGCACTTTTACAAACTCCTTGTCGACTGAAGCTTGATAAATGCCCTTCCACCATAGGTGGGAGGAGCCATCATCGTAGGACAAGCGGATGCGTTGCCCATTATCAAGGTAAAAAGTTAGAGTATGGCTTATGGGATATGGAGGTACCACATCCCACTTACGGACAAATCTTGATCTGCTTATGAAATCTATGACTGTTTGAAATTGCGGGTGACCCCTATCAATAGTCACTTTTCGCACGTAGTCAGTTATTTCTAGCGTTTGTGCATGGGAAACAAGGTTTTGCACCATACTTGACCATTCGAGAGCTGGCAAAACAAAAACCCAAAAAATTCCAGCAGCTAACGCTCCAACTAGACAGATTGTGGCGGCGGCCAAGACAAGTTTGCGCATTTAAACCACTTTTTACGGGGAAACCTCAATGTTAAGGATTTCCGTAATCATATTCTGGACCATTTGTAGCGAAAGCCGAATATCCAGGTGAACCAAATGCAGGCATGATTAACACTTCGATAAGCGTGTATATAACTGCGGCAATTATATCGATCACCCATTTTACTCATAACTCATAGTTATCTCTTTAAAGTTAATCAATGGACCAACCAATATATATATTTCTCAAATTTCGAACAGAAGTTCAAAATGCTTCCAAATTAGTTTTAATCAGTTTGTTTCAATAACTTCAACATATAGCTACGTTAGATATCCATCTAAAGCAAGGCTTACGCCTTTACGGGCGCCGATTTGAAGTGGTTGGCATATGCCTAGACCCAATAAACAATGGAAATGTAACTTATGTAGCCCTAAAAGATTTGCAGAATGCCACCGGCATTTTGAAAACCAACACTTTAATGGTTAAAATTAACCCTTCAGTCAACCGTGTAGAAATCTTGGATAAAATAAAGGCGGAGACTAGCAGTGGAAAATCAGAATTTGAAGTTTTAGAACTCAATGAAATTTTAAATAAAAACCTTGATTTTCTAGGTTATGTATGGTCCCCCATAATGTTTTTGCCCTTTTTCTCTCTGGCTTCAGCTTCTTTATGCTTTATTGGCTATGTTACCTTGGCCTTAACGGAACAACGCAAAGAATTTGGAGTCCTAAGAGCTTTAGGAGTAAATTCCAAAACCATTTTAAAGATTGTGATTGTACAAAATCTCGTTGTCTTGCTTTCAAGCTATACTTGCGGAGTTGCCTTCGGAACGATAATCACATTGCTTATTTTGGTTCTGAACCCAGCGGTTACGAGCTACACCGTCATACAAATTGTTGGAATGCTACTCGCCATCTTAATGGCAACATTTACTATAAGCCTATACCCAGCGATAAAGTTTGCACACAAACCCCCTATAGAAATTATGGCCTAGGATTAAGTGAAACAAATTACCATGAATGGAGGCTAAAGCCTGAATAGCAACATACTAAGCCCGGGATTCATCTAGAAGCCGGGGTAGAATTTGAACACACCACAGCATGGAGATTTCTCCCGCATCCCCTCTTTTTCTATTTCTAACAGGTTGTTCTTATTTTCGTTTATGAGCGATTAAATGAACACAGCTTTAACCAGTAAAAGTCAAAATCGTTATGATTTGATGATTTACGGAAAAATTAAATAGATATGATAAAATCTATTAGGATTTGATTTGAGTGGGACAAGTTGTGTCTGAAAGTCGCAATTTGTTATTGTTCTTTCTGATTTCCTTTGCTTGGTCGTGGTTCTTCTGGTTTTTGCAAATGTGGGGTTTAAACCTTTATGTAGCGCCTTTCGGTCCATTCGTAGCGGCGTTTTTACTTACATTTAGGAATGAGGGAAAATTAGGTGTTAAAGAATTATTGAAAAAGGGTTTTGATCCTAGAATTGGAAAGATATGGTATGTTCCGATTTTCTTGTTGATGCCCGTTATTGCTGGTTTTTCTCTCTTTTTGGCATGGTTGAGTGAAGGGAAAATTCCTGAATTGATAGCGTTATCTCAGCCTTGGCTGATTCTGTGGAATTTTGTCTACATATTTTTTCTGGGAGGACCGTTTGAGGAAGAGTTCGGCTGGAGAGGTTACGCTCTTCCTCGGCTTCAAATGCGTCAAACGGCTCTTGTCTCCAGCGTAGCGCTTGGAATAGTATGGGCTTTTTGGCATTTACCGTTAAACTTCATGGCTCAACCTCCAGGACCCCAATACGAAGCCGCCATCGGAATGTTTCTAGGCTCAGTTATTACCATGGTTTTCATGTCGATACTGTTCACTTGGATTTATAACAACACCCGCGGCAGCGTCTTTGCCACTCTACTGTTCCACACCATGGTGAACCTGTCAACATACGTCGTGTTTCCAGCCTTTGAGACACAAACCGGACCGCTATACTACTTAATTTCAATGATAGCCGTTGCCATAATCATCTTAGCAGTATTTGGAGCAAAAACAATGGTTCGAAAGAAAAAAGTTTCCTAAAACCAAAAATGGGGCGTGTTAGCCATTTTGGATAAGTTCATTGTTTATTATTTCAGCTTGGTTCTGTTAATTGGCGGTTTAGCCTATGCTCCATGGGTTTTGGCTTCCTATGGCATGTTTCCTTCTGAGCTGGTTTTTGTTTTTATGATTGTTGGCAGCATTTCTCCAACGATTGCAGCGCTTACAGTAGCCAAACTTGAATTTGGGAGAAGCGGAGCGAAATATTTGTTTGGTCAATTTGGTCGAAGGGGCTTTTCAAAGTTGTGGTTTTTGACGGCTATTTTTCTTCCTTTGGTTCTTGCAACTTGTGCAGTCTTGCTATGGTCTATAGCTGGAGGAGTATATACTATGGACTTTATGAAGCTGGCCGAGTTTCCGCCAATTCTAATCGTGAGTTTCTTAATGAACATGTGGGAAGAAATAGGGTGGAGAGGCTACGCTTTACCCGCGCTGCAAAAGAAACACAACGCTCATACTTCGAGCCTAATTGTGGGAGTATTCTGGGCACTGTGGCACTGGCCACATTTTGCAGTAAAAGATAGCGTCATGGCGGTTAACTATCATAATTTCCTCTGGTTCGCTATTTTCACACTTTTTTACTCCATCTCCTATACGTGGCTTTACAACTCCACTAAAGGAAGCTTGATCATTGCATCGCTATACCATGCATCCACAAATGCATCGAACACCATACTATTTGCTGAAGCAAATGTTGCCAGTTTCGTCTTTCAATTATATTTCTTAACAGTCATCATTCTTGCTCTTATCATCATTTTCGTGTTTAAACCAGATCCTCTATGCAAGAAAAGAGAACTACTCAAATAAAGGCAAACTAGCGCTATACTTAAGCTTCTATTAAGGATGACTAAAGGACAGGCGAGGCTACCAAGTCTGAAAAGTTATTAAATCGTATCTATGTGGTATTTATTGGTTAGTTTATGCCTTTCACTCCTTTTCATCTTGGTCCAGGCTTAGGGTTTGGCCTTCCCATGAGGAAATATCTTCATGCTCCAACATTTATTTTGGCAA